>CAYRHC010000121.1:0-5443 GCA_964423935.1 uncultured Bacteroidales bacterium
AGCAGACCAGGCTTCGGTAAAGGTGGCCAGCGATATCTACAGCAACCGTTTGATTTCATGGACGGCTCGTGGTACCTACGCTTATAAAGACCGCTATTTGTTTACGGGAACTATCCGTTTTGACGGATCTTCGCGTTTCGGCGCCGACAGCAAATGGGGTACTTTCCCATCAATGGGTCTGGCGTGGCGCGTTTCCGAGGAAGATTTCTTGCGCGACAATGCGGTTGTGTCTGAATTGAAACTGCGTGGAAGTTATGGCGTTACCGGTAACCAGGAAATAGGCAATTATCAATCCTTGGCCCGCTTGGCAACGTCGACATCCAATGCCAACTATTCCGACGGCACCAATTCTCTTATCGGTTTCTACGAAGAAGTTGGTAACTCCAAGCTTAAATGGGAGAGTACTTACCAGACCGACCTCGGTTTTGATATGACACTTTTCGACCGTGTACAGCTGAGTTTCGACTACTACGACCGTCAGACCAAGGACCTGCTATACACCGTGCCCATTCCGTCAACATCGGGCTATTCTTCGGTATTGAGCAATGTGGGCGAAGTAGAAAACCATGGTATCGAAGCTACGCTTAGTGTTGATGTTCTCAAAACGCAAGATTGGAAACTGACGCTCGGAGGTAACTTTACCTACAACACCAACCGCATCAAGAAGTTGTATGAAGGGGCCGACCGTATTACCATTTACGACGGTACTGCCTCTACCGGTTTGGCCCGCGTTCTTGAAGTCGGACAGCCTGTAAATGGTGTCTATGCATATCATAGCGAAGGTATTATCAAATCGCAGGAAATGCTCGACCAATACTTGGCAGCTATGCCCAGCCTTGTCGGTTTGGTGGGTGTCGGTTCTGAAATGTATCGTGATGTTAACGAAGATGGCAAACTCAGTATCGATGATGCCCAATGTATAGGCAGTGTTGAGCCCAAGTATTTTTATGGTCTCAATCTCGGTTTGCAATGGAAGGAACTCAAGCTGCAAGTTTATGGTTATGGCGCATTCAAGTATGCTTCCATGGCCGGTAGTGAAGACTATTACAACAACAATACCAAATGGGCGGTGGCTTACCAGAATACGGGCAACTATGCCATGTGGGTGGACAACAGCGTGAAAGACCAGCTGGGAGTTCCTTCCAAGCAGGGCTATGCCAGAATGTGGAGCACTTCCAATCCCAACGGGACGGCTCCAGCTATCGGTGCCAAGGGTGTTGTCCTTTCCGACCGTACCAATGCCGACTGGTCTTATTTCGTCTTGAAGAACATCTGCCTAAGTTACGATTTTAGTAAGGCTATCCACGGAGAATATGTCAAGGGCCTACTCTTGAATGTTAACTTGCAAAATTTCTTTACGGCAGCCAATCACTTGGGATACAATCCTGAAAACGGTGACGTATCCAACCCATATGCCAAGACTGTGTTGTTTGGTGTGAATATCAAGTTCTAACCTAAAAAAGAATAAGCAATGAAAGCATTAAAATACATCATGGCAAGTTTTGCCGTCTTTTCTTTGGCAACCATAGCTCTTACCACGAGTAGTTGCAGTGACCTTACAGAGCAACCCTATACTTTTATATCTCCCGATTCTTATTATAAGACCGAGGCTGAGGTACAGACGGCGCTGAATGCCACCTATAACCGGTTTCGCCGTATTTATTCGGGCAATAACTCTTTGTACATTGCGCACCTTGAAATGCTTACCGAACAAGGATGGCCCACTTATAACAAGGACAATATGCACGAGCTTTCGCAATGGAGCTATGCCAATAGCGCTTCGGTAGGCGGAGTTATGAAAGTTTGGGCTAATGCTTACGAATGTATCAACCGTGCCAATGTGGTGCTGGGACGCGTAGAAGCCGTCAGTATGACCGATGAGGCTAGAAATCGTATCAAGGGTCAGGCTTACTTTTTACGTGGCTACACCTTCTTCCACTTGCTTCGTCTCTATGGAGGTGTGCCGCTACCTACCACTTATACCAATGGGGTGGAGGGACTGGAGATTCCCCGCGCTTCGGTAGACGATACCTATCAACGTGTTATCGAAGACTTGACCACAGCCGAAAGTCTTTTGCCGCAACGTGGTGTCGATGGCTATGAAGTGTGGCGTGCTTCCAAAGGAGCTGCACAGACGGCGCTTGGCGAAGTGTATCTCTATCGTGCTTCTATGAACGACAACAACAGAGATTATCTTACCAAGGCACGCGATTATAGCAAATTGGTGATAGATTCGCACATCTACGACCTAATGCCGGAATTTACCGATAACTTCTATTGGTTCAATGCTAATGCTAAAAACTGCGTGGAATCCGTTTTTGAATTGCAGTATTCACCGCAGGCCGGGCAGAGCAACAATATGCATATCCGCTTTGGCCTAGGTCGAACAAACAATGCCTATATGGGCTGTTACCAATATGCTCGTTTTGGCGTTTCTGGCTATCTCTATCGCGAGATGCTTAACAATGGAGACAAGCGAGCCGCGGCCTTGTTGTCGTATTTCGAAGGATTGTGTGGCGATGATCCAAAAGACCAGGTTTCGCAGCCTTGTACCTACAACGCCACTACGCTTTCGTGGGAACCTAAGGCTTGGAACGACCGTCCGGCCGAGATGAGGGCGGTGTTCAACTGCAAGTATTTTGACAACCGTACCGACTTCTCGCTGATGATGCCTTCGGCCAATTTCCCCATCTTCCGATATTCGGAAGTGCTGCTGAACTATGCTGAGGCCTCTAATTTGCTCAGTGCCGGAGATGGCTTGGAAGCACTCAACAGGGTGCGCCAGCGTGCTGGCTTGGCTGCTCTTCCCGCTGGTACTACGCAAAGCGAAATAGATGAGGATATCCTAAATCAGCGCCGTTACGAGTTTGTGGGTGAAGCCAAGGTGTTTTACGATGAACTCCGCAAAGATAAATTGGCCGACTTCGCCGCTGAAAAATGCCGTCAAGCCACGCTGGATGGCATAACCTACATCTCGAGCGAAGTGGTGTTCAAGCCGCAGAAAACTTATCTATTCAAAATTCCTCAAGGCGACCTTGAGAGCAATGCTAAGCTTGAACAGAATCCCGATAACATATCGAAATAATCATAACTTGATAATGCGCGGAATCGCAGTTTTTCCCTCGATTCCGCGCGTTATCGTAGTTGCGCGAACAGGTCGTCGGCAGTTACTTCCGACTGGAAGGTGTCGGCGTAGGTGTCGGCAGAAGTGGGGTATGTGGTGACCAGCGTCATGTGTATGCTCTTGTGCGGATACTGCTGTTCGAGGGCGGCGCGTCTTTGCTCGATGGTCTCGGCGTATGGTTTGGTAAGCACGAACGCAGAAGCCGTGTATTTCATCTCGCAAACATTCAGAACATCGTCGCGGCGGTCGATAATTAAGTCTAGCTGCATTCCGGGATGTTCGGCATCGCCTTTGTCGATGAGGGGATATTCCACTGACGATACGCCCGCAATCTGCAGCGCTTGCTTTATCTGTTTGATATGACGGAAGCACAGCTCTTCGAAGGCAATACCTCTCCACGCCGATGTTTCGGCATCTTTCAGATGATGCTGCCAATAGTCGTTTTCGGTAATGCGTTTTCTATCCATAAAGTGAAGCCAAAACCAGCAGAAGGGATCTGAAAGCTTGTATTTGCTTTTCTTTCGGCCTTCGTGCGAGGTCTTGTATTCCTTCAGAAAGTCGCTGGAAACAAGCGCATTGAGCGTTTCACTGAAGGCCCCGTTGGGGCTTAGAGACAATTGCGTTGCCAACTCGGCCCGCGTGTAGCCCAAATGTCGCTGCCCAAGAAGGCGCACTATTTTCATGCAAAGCTCGGCATTGCTGAAGATGGAATTGAACAGTCGCTCGAACTCGTTCGACAGCTTGGCGTTCCTGTCGAAAAAGAACGCATCGATGTTTTGCGCGAGGCTCAGGGACGGATTGAAGAGGTTGAGGTAATAGGGGATGCCGCCCAGAATCATATAGGCCTGCATGATGTTGTAGCGCGAGAGCTTGATGCTGCGAGATTTAAAAAAATCTTCGCATTCGCCCAAGCAGAAGGGTGTCAGTTTGATTTCGGCGGTCAGACGATTGTAAAGCCCCCCTTTGTTGTTGATGAGGTTGTCCATCATCCATGAGGTGGCAGAGCCGCAGACTATTAGGCAAAGCTGATGTTGCGTATTCCCCCAACCGTTCCAAAAGGCTTCGAGTGCCGTTAAAAAACCGGAACGGGCCGTGTCCATCCATGGGGCTTCATCGATGAAAACGACTTGACGGCTTCCGTTGTTGCGGCTTTTGAGGAACTTCTCCAAAAGAAAGAAGGCTTCCAGCCAGTTTTTTGGCGGCTCGATATCGTCCATGCCGTGACGGATAAGCGAGAAGGTGAAGTTCTCCAATTGTCTTTTCATGGTTACCTTGCGCTTGTTGTCGAATGGCGAAAGCCCGGTATGATGGAAAACCATCTCGTCTCGGAATACTTCGTTGATAAGGAAGGTCTTGCCTACGCGACGACGGCCGTAGACGGCGATAAACTCGGGGCGTTTGCTGTCTCTAAGCCTTTTTAACTCCGCAATTTCTTTCTTTCGTCCGATAATAGTGCACATGTTTCTGTCATTAAAGTTGCGCAAATATACGTTTTTTCGATAAAAAGACATACAAATCGGTTGATATTTTGCTAAAATTGTCGAAAAAATATCTTTTTCGCAGCTTATGCGATTTTTAAATAATTATCACTACCTTTGCCAACTGAACATGTATAGGAAATCCTAAATCAACCCGAATGAACCGCAGATTTTTCTCTCTCGCTTTGGCCTTGAGCCTGTTTCTTGTTTTATCCACGTCCTGCCAAAAGGCACCGAAATGGTCGCAGCGCATGGCCGATTCCGAAATGCAACGTTTTCCGCAACTTTATCAGTTCGACCACGGCAAGCGTCTGTATTTTGGTTATACTCAGGGACTTGGGGCTACGGCGATGCTCAAGATGTGGCATTATACCGGCCAGCAGAAATACTACGATTACGTTTATCAGTGGGGCGATACCATTATCGGCCCGGAGGGACAGATTCACCTCTATAAGCCCGAGGACTACAATCTCGATTTCATCAATTCGGGCAAAGCCCTGTTCGAACTCTATGCCCAGAGCGGCGAGGAACGTTTCCGCATGGCCATCGACAGTTTGATGGACCTGCAGATGCGTCATCAGCTGCGCACGCCCGAGGGCGGCTTTTGGCACAAGAAACGTTATACGCAGCAAATGTGGCTCGACGGTCTGTACATGGCTTCGCCTTTCTTGGCGCAGTATGCCGTCACCTTCGATGAGCCGGCTTGGATAGACGATGTGATTCATCAGCTGACATTGGTGGGCGAACACACTTACGATGACAACACGGGGCTGTTCTATCATGCTTGGGACGCTTCGCACCAGCAGGCTTGGGCCAATCCGGAAACCGGTTGTTCGCCTAA
>CAYRHC010000122.1:0-1338 GCA_964423935.1 uncultured Bacteroidales bacterium
TTCAGCCTGACTTCGCCCGACGGCGACGAAGGTTTCCCCGGCAAGCTACAGATTCAAGTGCGCTACGGCTGGTCCGACACCAACGAGCTGAGCATCCATTATTGGGCCGTTTGCGACAAGAATACGCCCCTGAACCTTACCAGCCACAGCTATTTCAATCTGGCAGGGCAGGGCGATATTCTCGATCATCAGCTGCAAATACATGCCGACAAGTATGTGCCCATCTATGCCGATGCCATTCCTACGGGCGAAATCCGTTTGGTGGAAGGCACGCCCTTCGATTTCCGTCAGCCCAAGGCCATCGGCTGCGATATCAATGCCGACAATGAGCAGCTGAAAAACGGCTGTGGCTACGACCATTGCTTTGTTATCAACAAGAAAGAGTACGGCGATCTGGCCCTGGCCGTAGAAGCTATGGCTCCCTCGACGGGTTGCTGTCTGAACGTCTGGACCTCGCTGCCCGGCATCCAGTTCTACAGTGGTAACTATCTGCGCAGCGACCTGCCTTCTTGCGACGGCAAGCCACTGGCTTATCGTCAGGCCTTCTGTATGGAACCCGAATTTTTCCCCGACAGCCCCAACCAGAGCGGTTTCCCCAACTGTATCCTGGCCGCCGGCGAAGAATTCGACCAAACCATCATCTATCAGTTCTCTACCATTAACGACTAAAACGACTAATAATGAAGAAGTCTCTATATATAATAGGTATGGCCATGTTGATGGCTGTACCCGCTCCCTTGACGGCCCAAAGCAAACCCAAGGCCAAAGTTGATCTCAGTTTCAACCGCAGCAACAACGACGAAATTCTGGAACCCGGCTATATCAACTGGATAGTGCCACAATCGCAGAGCGCCAGCAAAACCATCGACGGTGTCACCTTTATTTGGAGCACGCCCGAAGCTGACGGTTGCCAGTTGCGTCCGGGCTGGAGCAAAAGCTATGTGCAGAAAGCCGAGTACAAAGCCAAAAACGGCCGTCTCACCTTCGATGGACTGACGCTCGACCCGCGCACTTTCGGCTCTATGACGCTGAGCATTGCCGGACTGCCCGTTGGCAAGCACAGCCTGCAGACCTATCACAATCTTTGGGAAAACTCGGCCAATTTTTACGCCGCACCCATAACGGCCACGCTCAACGGCGACACGGTTTACCGTTTCGTGAACCCCAGCTTCGACCAGGCCGAGGCCGCCAATGCCTGCATCATGAGTTTTGATATCAATATCGAGAACGCAGGCGATACCGCACACATCACTTTCAGCACCTCTACCGAAAATGTGGGCGAACCTACGGCCGGACAGAAAAACAACTTTGCGCCGCCCTTCTGCAACGGCTTCGAGC
>CAYRHC010000122.1:1348-5442 GCA_964423935.1 uncultured Bacteroidales bacterium
TTCGAGCTGAACACCATCAATGTGGCTCAGCAAGCCAAGGAACCCTATCCCGCCAGTGGCGACGAACATTTCGATGCCGACAGCGGCAGTGTGCTGATGCATTGGACACCTGCCTCGGCCGAAGTTGCGCAACACCTATTATATATAGGTAGCGATTCGCTGCGCGTGGCCCGCATGAAGGATGCTACCGCCACCTTGGCCAAGGGCGACACCAGTTATCTGCTCCAGAACGTCTACTCGATGGAAACCTATTATTGGCGCGTGGACGAAGTGGACAGCGAAGGCTATGTCACCACCGGCAAGGTTTGGTACTTCAAGCCCCGCCAGCTGGCCTTCCCCGGTGCCGAGGGCTATGGCCGTTACGCACAGGGTGGACGTGGCGGCGTGGTTTACCATGTCACCAACTTGAGCGGCGACCGTCAGCCGGGTTCGTTCCTTTACGGTCTGCTCGACCTGACCGGCCCGCGCACCATTGTTTTCGACGTTTCGGGTATTATCGACCTTGGTTTCAAGGCAATCTTCACGCCCAAGTATGTGACGATAGCCGGACAGACTGCTCCGGGCAAGGGTATCTGCATCAAAGGTAGCAATATCAATGTCGGTTCCGACAATATCTGCCGCCACATGCGCCTGAAGCGCGGCTATGGCGATACGGGCAACGCGCTGGGACTTTCCGGCTCCAACCATGCCATCGTAGACCATACCACGGCCGCTTGGGGTACCGACGAAACCGTATCGGGACGTAGCGCCAAGAATGTCAGCTTCCAGTATTCCATCATCGCTGAGGCTTTGGGCATTGCCGACCACAAGAACTATGCCACCGGCACCAACCACGGCTACGCCGCCACCATCGACGGTAAGATAGGTTCGTGGCACCACAACCTGCTGGCCAACTGCGCCGGCCGCAACTGGAGTATGGGCGGTGGCATGGACGGCACCAATACCGCCATCGGCCAGATGGATATCTTCAACAATGTGGTGTACAACTGGAACAAGCGCACCACCGACGGCAACTGCCACGAAGTGAACTTTGTGGGCAATTACTACAAGATGGGTCCCGCCACCAAGCACACGGTGCTCTTTACGCAGAACTACGAAAACATCGGCAGCGCCCAGAGCACATGGAAAGCCTATATCAAGGGCAATATCCGCGAGAACCTGGACGGAACGCTCACAACCGACCGCAAGGACGACACCTATAACGTGGTGCTGAGCAACGGCGACCCCGGCCCTTCGTACGAATCGGTGGTTGACGCACCCTTCTTTGAGTCGTATGCCAAGATACACAGCGCCAAGGATGCCTTCAAGATAGTGTTGAGCGAAGCGGGCGCCACTATGCCTATGCGCGACAACCAACACTTGCGCGTGGTAAAGGAGGCCTTGAACGGCAGCTACACCTATGTGGGTTCGCGCTCGGGTCTTAAGGGCGAAATCGACAACGAAAGCGATGCCGGCGGTTTCGAGGCCTATCCCGAAGAGCATCGCGATGCCAACTTCGACACCGACCAGGACGGTATGCCCGACTGGTGGGAGGCCCTGACGGGCAGCGACGCTACGGTGGCCAACCACAACGACGACCCCGACCACGACGGTTGGACACTGCTCGAAGACTACCTGGAGTTTATGGCCCATCCGTATGTGGTGTTGCAACCCAATGCCAAGGATACGGTAGATATGGCGCCCTATTTTGTGGGCTTCAGCAAGAAAAGTCCCGTCTACAACATCGAAGGCAGTAGCGACAAATGCAGCCTGAAGGTGGATGGCAGCAAGCTTTGTATCGAAGCCGGCAGCCAAAAAGGACTGGCCGTTTTCTACATGAAAGTGACCGACAGCGAAGGCGCTACCCACAGCAAACGACTGAGCGTAGCCTTGACGGGTGATGTTACGGCTCTGCCTTCTGTTTGGAGCGAAGAAGGTCTCGATGTACAAAAACGCGAATTTTTTACCCTCGACGGAAAACAAGTTCGTGAATTGCAGCCGCAGCAGGTTTATATCATGCGTCTGACCGACAGCCAGCAGCAAACCCAAAGCGTGAAAATCCTCGCCGATTAGTGTAAATAGTTGATACTCAACGCCAAGCTGCGAGCCTGAGCGTTGTGAAAAGCCGCGTGCGGCCTTGCATGGCAAGGCCGCACGCCCTTTTCGCACATCCGCTAAAAACATCTTTTCCCGAATTCGCGAACTGGCTAAATGCGATATTTCGAATAAAAATGCGATTTTTTCGAAAAAATTAGTTCACAAATTTGGTAATTAAAAAAAGTTGACATAACTTTGCAGCGTCTTTGAAACAAAAATGAAACTCAAACGTCTTATATGCGACAAAGACAAAACAAAAACATTAACGAGTTAAACGAAATAATAACCACTAAAGAATAGGAGCGAAGACCACCAATGGAAAGTCTTGAGATTATCGACACAAACCGCAAGGCCCCGCATGTAGGGGCCTATATCAAAGCGGAGCTGGATGCCAAAGGCATGCGGCAAAAAGAGTTAGCCAAGCTAACTGGAATTCAAACCTCAACCTTGAACGATATCATCAAGGGCAGACGCGACATTACGGCCGAACAATCCATCCTCATTGGCCACGCCCTTGACCTTACCGACAATTATTTTTACAATCTGCAGCAGCAGTACGACATGGACAAAGCCCGCGAGTCGGAACGTGTTACCATGCAATTGGACGCCATCACAAACTGGAACGCCCTGAAACATTATGTTTCCGAGAGCTTCTTCGACAAGATGGGTCTGCTTGGTTCTGACATTAAGCACAATGTCGATGTCATTTTCGAAGTGTTCGGCGTTAAGAACCTCGACGAGTTCTTCGCCCTGCGCAATCAGGAAGCCCGCGTGGAAGCCAGCAAGAAAACCAAAAGACAGCCGGCCAGCGAACGGGACCTCTTCTCATGGAAATTCTACGGTAAGTTTCTCACCCGAGACAAGCGCCATTAATCCAACCTTTAAAGAGCTGTTTTTCTAAAGAAAGATGAGCCTCGAAACCCGCGCAAAAGAGCCAGAAAAATTAACAAAAAAGGCCTTGGAAATTGCATAAATAACCAATACTTTTGCGCCCGAAAAAATCAGGGGTAAGTCGATAACGAAAACGGAACTAAAAATCGAACCAGAAAACTCTGTAAATCAGATGACTAAGACTCTGTTCAACAAGACGGTAATCCTGAAGGCAATCGTGCTGATTTTGACCTTGGGTCTGTCGCTCGAAGCTTGGAGCGCTACCAACGAGACTTTCGTTGATATCAAGTTTCGCCTCGACGATGCCAGAATCGACACTGCTTATATGGACAACGCCACTGCCATGAACCGCCTGGCCGCAGTTATCGACAGCATCGGTCGCGAGAACCTCGTTTCCGTCAAGGCTGTTTCGGTATCTTCGCCCGAAGGTCCCTACTGGTACAACAAGCGCTTGTCTATGCGTCGTCAGCAGGCCGTGCTGGAGTACTTGAACAGAGAATTCCCCGAATACGAAAACCTTATCACCACCGACTGGCGCGCCGAATCTTGGGAAGACCTGGCCACCTTCGTAGCCGCCGACCAGAACCTGAGCGCCGAAAACATCGAAAAGGTTCTCAAAATTGTCAATTCCACGAAATTTTCCGACAAACGCAAGAAAGACTTCTACACCTTGGGTTATCAAGACGGTCTGGGCAACATCTACCGCTACCTTTACAAGAGCTACTATCAGTACCTGCGTTACTCGGGCATCGTGGTAGTAAGCAACGGTAACGTGGCACTCGCTCCTCTGGCTTGCAACATCAAGCCCCTGCCCACCGACAGCCTGCAAGGCCCGCAACTTTCCATCCTCGATATCCAGCAGAACGCAGTGTCCAGCATCGATGAGGCCGACAGTCAGGTACGCGAACCCATGCTTTCAGTCAAGACCAACATGCTCTACAACGCCTTCTTCTATCCAGGCGTAGGTATGCGTCCCATCTGGAACGGCGCCATCGAGTACTATCCCCGTCGCAGCAAACACTGGACCTTCCTGGCCGAAGTGGAAATGCCTTGGTGGTCGAACTACGACGAGCAGCACTACTGCTTCCAAATTCGCAACTATCAACTCGAAGCAAGACGTTACTTTG
>CAYRHC010000123.1:0-5345 GCA_964423935.1 uncultured Bacteroidales bacterium
TTTGTTGATGTCCTTGTCGTCTTTGCTGCGCGTCTTGCCGTCGTCGCCACTGGCCGAGAAGGACTTGCCGGCCTTGCGCGCTTCCTGAAGCTTGGTCTCCAGGTCCCAGGCGTAGAAATAGTCTTGGTCGGCCCCCTTGGCATTGCCGCGTTTTTTGCGCACTTCGCTACGCTGGTAATAAGCCGGGATAAACTGCGGATAACGTTCGATGATTTCGTTCAAGTCTGCTTCCGCCCCCGACAGGTCGCCCGTCCGGTTGCGCAGTAGGGCCCGGTTGTAGAAGGCAAGGTCGTTGTCGGGCTCCAGTGCGATACTTTGGTCGAAATCTTCGATGGCACGGTTCAAATCGCCCACTTCGGCGCGGATGAGGCCCCGGTTGTAATAGGTACTGGCCGACTTGGAATTGAGCTGAAGCACCCGGTCGAAATCGCTGAAAACACCTTTGTAGTCGCGGTTGTAATAGCGGGCCAGCCCACGGTTGCTGTAATAGCCCTCATTGTCGGGTTCCAGGCGGATGGCTTCGTTCAAATCGCTGATGGCATCGGCGAATTTGTCCTGCAGGATAAACACATAGGCTCTGGCAGCATAGGCCGGCGCGTGATATTTGTCAACGGCGATGGCGCGGCTGAAATCGTCGATGGCACCCAGGGTGTCGCCTTCTTCTATGCAGAGATGCCCGCGGTTCATATAGCCATAGAGATAGTCGGGAAACTTGCGCGTCAGGTAGTCGAGGTCTTGACGGGCACTCTTGTAGTCTTTGGCATAGATATGCGCCGCCGATTTGTTGACCATCAAGGCTTTGTTCTCGGTGTCGAATTCCAGACCCTTGTCGCAGTCGGCAACGGCTCCCTCATAATCCTTCAGCTGCAGACGGGCGTAGCTGCGGCAGTAGTAGGCCTTGACCATGAAAGGATTGCGTTCCAGGGCCAGGCTGCAGTCGTTGGCGGCACCCTGATAGTCTTCCAGGCTCATTTTGGCCACGCCCCGGAAAAAATAAGGCTCGGCCAGAAAAGGCTTGACGGCAATCACCTGATTGAAATACTGGATAGCCAGCACATAATCGTTGAAATAGAGCGCATTGCGACCTATGCTCATCACACGGTCGGTATTGATTTGTGCCTGACAAGGAAGACCATGGCTAAGACTTGCTGCCAACAGGCCTAGGCAGATCCACAAGTGTCGGGCTATTTTCATGGCTCTTTTCATAAGGTGGTTCCGGTATGCTACAACGAAGAATCAGTGCTGCGCTTTGGTCTTGTAGTCGCAGTAGACGCGGCCTTTCACCACGTTGTTCAGCTTGGCCTTGATAAGCTGCTTGCGGATAGGGCTGATGCGGTCGGTGAAGACTTTCTGCTCCAAATGGTCGTATTCATGCTGGATAACGCGGGCCAGATAACCGTCGAACCACTCCTCGTGCCGGGCGAATGCTTCGTCCTGATAGCTGACTTTGACCCTCGTGCTGCGCGTCACGTTTTCGTGTATGCCGGGAATGCTCAGACATCCTTCTTCGAGAGAATTGGTCTCGGGCGAATATTCCACAATTTCCGGGTTGATGAAAGTCTTGGTGAAATCCTTGTAGGCAGGCTCTTCATCGGCCAGACAACGCAGGTCCACCACGAACAGACGCAGTGACAGTCCCACTTGGGGAGCGGCCAGACCAACGCCTTCCGATTTTACCAGCGTTTCATACATATTGTCGACAAGCGTTTTCAGCTCGGGATAATCGGCCGGAATATCCTGCGTTTCTTTGCGCAAAACAGCCTGTCCATAAAGGTAAATAGGTAGTATCATCGTTGTATTTTCTTGAAAATGAATATCTGTATCAACAGCTTGCAAAGATAGTAAATCAATCTTAAATTATACCTTGCGAATACGCGATAATAACGCTATTTTTGCCAGCTTACTGACCGATAACAATGAAACAGACCAACTACCAACTATTCGATTTCCTAGATTTCGATACGGCCCTCAACCAAGGCGAACGCTTGTGGCGGGCATGCCAACCAACTGACATTCAAGAAAAAGACGGTGATATCATCATCACGGTGCCTTTTCAACAACAGAACAATTCCAACGAGATAACCGAAGACAAAAGTGTGCCCCGCGTGGATTCTTGTCTGCGTTTGCGCGCCTATGGCGACAAGGTGATACGTATGTCCATCGCCTTTCCCGGAGCTGCCGTGCACGAAGATTCCGCCATGTTGCAACTGGCCGATGCCATGCAGCCCCAGCCGCTCGCTTTCGTTAAGGAAGAACTGCGCTGGACCATCCGCGATGCCCAAGGCCGCACACGCGCCATGCTCCGCTTTGACAAACCGGTAGAAGAGTGGTGGAGCGACCTGCAACCCGCACCGGCCGAAACCATCGACCTGCGGCTTTATCCCGATGGCAAGAAACAAGTGGCCCTGTCAGCCTACGATATGTTCTCGCCGGCCCGTCACGATGCCTATGCTTTGGCTTACGTTACCAAAAACGGCCAAAGCGACCGCGCCACCTGCTCTTTTGCAGCCAAGCCCGAAGAGTGTTTCTACGGCACGGGCGAACGTTTCGCCAAGATGGACCTGTCGGGCCGTACCCTGCAACTTTACAATCAGGACGGTCAGGGCGTGAACAACCGCCGCGCCTACAAGAACATTCCTTTCTATCTCTCGTCCGAAGGCTACGGCCTGTTCCTGCATACCACCTATTTCGCCAAGTTTTCGCTGGCCGACCATTCCACCCGTTCGGCCCAGATTCTGGTGGAAGAACCCGTTATCGATACCTTCGTCATCGCTGACGACACGCCGGAACGCATCCTTTACGCCTACCGTCAGCTGACGGGCTTCCCCTCCATGCCGCCGCTTTGGAGCTTCGGTACTTGGATGAGCCGTATGACCTATTTCTCTGCCGAAGAAGTACAGGAAATCTGCGACCGCATGCGCCGCGAAGGTTATCCTTGTGATGTTATCCATCTCGATACGGGCTGGTTCAAAACCGACTGGCTTTGCGAATGGAAGTTCAATACCGAGCGTTTCCCTGATCCCAAGGGCTTTATCCAAGGGCTGAAAAAACAAGGCTATCGTGTCAGTCTATGGCAGCTGCCATATATCGCTTACGATGCGGCACAATATAAAGAGGCGGCCGAGAATCACTATATCAGCCAGAGCGAGAGCAAGATACAAGGAGCTTCCAACTTCAGTGTGAACGACTACGCCGGCACCATCGACTTCACTTACGACAAGGCTACCAGATGGTATCAGTCGCTGCTCAAACAACTGCTCGATATGGGCGTGGCCTGCATCAAGACTGACTTTGGCGAAGATATCCACATGGATGCCAAATATCATGCCGCCGATGCCAAGGCGCTGCGCAACATCTATTCGCTGTATTACCAGAAGGCCGCTTACGACATTACCAAGGAAGTGACGGGCGACGGCATTGTCTGGGCGCGTTCCGCCTGGGCCGGTTGCCAGCGCTATCCGTTGCATTGGGGAGGCGATTCCGCCAGCACATGGGACGGTATGGCCGGTTCGCTCAAGGGCGGCTTGCATTTCGGCCTGTCAGGCTTTGGTTTTTGGAGTCACGATGTGCCGGGTTTCCATTCCGTGCCCAATTTTATGAATACCCGTCTGTCGGAGGATGTCTATGTTCGTTGGACCCAGTTTGGCGTTTTCAGCTCGCATTTGCGTTATCACGGTTCGTTCAAGCGTGAACCCTGGCATTATCCCAAGATTGCCGGCATCGTCAAGGAATGGCTCAAACTGCGCTACCGTCTGATTCCTTACATCATGCAGCAGGCTGAAAAAACCACCCGCACGGGTTACCCCATGTTGCGCGCCATGTACCTGATGCATCCCGACGATCTGGTTTGCCGCCATCTCGACGACCAATACTACTTCGGTGACGATTTTCTGGTAGCTCCCGTGATGAATTCCGAAGGCGTGCGCAGCGTCTATCTGCCCGAAGGCAAATGGGTCAACTTCTTCACCAAGGAAACTTTCGAAGGCCCATGCTGGCTGAAGGATATCAAGGTTCCGCTGGAGGAAATGCCCGTGTATGTGCGTCAAGGTGCCAGCATTCCGGTCTATCCCGAAGATGTGGCCTGCACCGACCAGATGGATCTGAGCAAGACAACACTACTGACTTTCTGATAAACAACGATTATGACTATCCAACTTTCTACGGCAGACATTATTGTCTTTGTCGTGTATATCGTGGCTTTGATAGCCATCGGTGTCTGGGCGAGCTCGGGCAAGAAAAGCAATCTGTTTTTGGCCAACAAGTCTTTGGGCTGGTTTGCCATCGGCCTTACCATGTGGGGTACCAATGTGGGACCTTCTATGTTGGTGGCCAATGCCAGCAGCGGATTCGAGGGCGGTATCGCAGCCGGTAACTTCTCGTGGTACGCTTTTCCCTTTATCCTCTTGTTGGCATTCGTGTTCGCGCCGCGCTATCTGGGTGCCAATGTGAGCACCTTGCCCGAATATATGGGCAAGCGTTTCGGACAGACCACACGCAACTACATCGCTTGGTACACCATAGCTACGGTGCTGATTTCGTGGTTGGCATTGACCTTGTTCTGCGGCGGCGTGTTTATGGCTCAGATTCTCGACATGTCACTATGGGCCTGTATCACCATATTGGTGGTGGTCTCGGCGGCTTTTGCCATTGCCGGTGGCTTGAAGGCTATCGCTTATACCAACGTGTTTCAGATGTTGCTGCTGATAGGCGTTTCTGTGCTGTTGGTGGTTTTGGGCATTGACAAGGCCGGTGGTCTGCAGACCGTTATCGAAAAGACGCCTGCCGATTATTGGAACCTCTTCCGTCCGCTCAGCGACAAGGACTTCCCCTGGTTGGCCATTATTCTGGGCTATCCCATCATGGGCGTGTGGTTCTGGTGTACCGACCAGTCGATGGTGCAGTCGGTGCTGGGTGCCAAAGACTTGAAGGAGGGCCAGAAGGGTGCCAATTTCTGCGCTTGGTTGAAACTGCTCGATGTGCCTTTGTTCATCTTCCCCGGTATCCTGTGCTTTGTTATCCTGCCCGATTTGCAGAACTCCACCGATTCTTACCTGCAATTGGCCAGCCATGTGCTGCCTTCGGGTCTGATGGGTCTGGTTATCGTGGTGATGGTGGCTGCGTTGGTATCCACCATCGGTTCGGCGCTGAACTCGCTCAGTACGGTCTTTACGATGGATATTTACCTCAAGAAGTTCCGCCCCAATGCTTCTGAGAAGGAAATCTTGAGCATTGGCCGTTGGGTGGTGGCTGTCGGTGCCGTTGTATCCATTTTCCTGGCTATCGCCATTACTTTTATCCAAGGACTCAGCTTCTTCAATATCTTCCAGTCGGTATTGGGCTTTATC
>CAYRHC010000124.1:0-5335 GCA_964423935.1 uncultured Bacteroidales bacterium
ATGCGTAAAGCGTATGATCTTTGCCAAGGCCTACGTTTTCACCGGGATGATGAACGGTACCACGCTGACGCACCAAAATGTTGCCAGCCTTAGCTACTTGGCCACCAAAAACCTTAACGCCCAATCTCTTGCTTTCAGATTCACGGCCGTTCTTAGAACTACCTACACCTTTCTTATGTGCCATAGTTGTATAATTTTATTAAGCCAATACTATTTCGTTAACTTTAATCTGAGAAAGATACTGACGGTGACCGTTCAACTTTCTATAGCCTTTTCTTCTTTTCTTGTGGAAAACCAATACCTTGTCGTCCTTCAAGTGAGAAAGAACTTCGGCTTTTACCTTGGCACCTTCGATGCAAGGAGTACCAACGTTCACTTTACCATCGTTGTCGATGAGCAATACTTTGTCAAATTCAACCACAGAACCCTGTTCTGCTTCCAGGCGATGTACATACAGCTTCTGGCCTGCTTCTGCCTTGAACTGCTGTCCCGCAATTTCTACAATTGCATACATGTTATAGAACTTATTAAGTTAGGCGGTAAGGTGGGATGTTCCAACGTTGAACATTGCCTCTTGCAAAAACCTTTTCCGAAATGGACTGCAAAGGTAATGCCTTTTTTTGAATAGGCAAATGTTTTTGCCGGGTTTTTCCCGAGTCTTGTCAGGACTTGGCGATTTCGGCCAGATAGCGTTCGGCTTCGAGGGCGGCCTTACAACCCGAAGCGGCTGCCGTGATGGCTTGGCGGTAAAGTGGGTCTGCTACATCGCCGGCGGCAAAGATGCCCGGCAACTTGGTACGCGGAGTGGCCCCTTCGGTGACGATATAGCCTTGCGCATCGGTGTCAAGATAGTCGGCAAAGACCTTGGAGTGGGGCGTGTGGCCGATGGCCAGGAAGAATCCGTCGATGGCAATGTCAACCTTTTCTTCATCGGGCTTGCCGCGACGCTTTACCAAGTGCGCGCCTTCTACACCGTTGTCGCCGAACAGACCCAAGGTCTCGTGTTCGAAGAGAATCTGGATATTGGGTGTGTCCAGCACACGCTGCTGCATGATTTTGGAGGCGCGCAGCTCGTTGCGGCGCACTATCATGTACACCTGTTTGGCCAAGCCGGCCAGATAGGAGGCTTCTTCGCAGGCAGTGTCGCCGCCGCCCACCACTGCCACGTTTTTGCGGCGGTAAAAGAATCCGTCGCAGGTGGCGCAGGCGGAAACGCCCATTCCGGCATATTTTTGTTCATCGGGCAGACCCAGGTATTTGGCCGAGGCACCGGTGGCGATAATCACCGTATCCGCTTCAATTTCTCGGCTGTCGTCTATCCACAGACGGTAGGGCCGTTGCGAAAAATCAACCTTGGTGACAATGCCCGGACGCATTTCACAATGAAAACGCGAGGCTTGGGCGCGCAAATCGTCCATCAGTTGGCTGCCGGCTACACCTTGCGGATAGCCGGGAAAGTTTTCTATTTCGGTCGTGGTGATGAGTTGGCCGCCCTGTTGGATACCTTCGTACAGCACGGGTTGCAGATTGGCGCGTCCGGCATAGATACCGGCGGTGTAGCCGGCAGGGCCGGAGCCTATGATAAGGCAACGGATATGTTCCATAAATCAACGTAAGTCTATGACCTCAACTTGCGGATAGTTTTGCTGGGGAAACAGAAAATGACTGTCCGGAAAGTTTTGGCCGGTTTGATATTGAGTGATGCGAATGTCGGATGTGCTGCGGTTGCTGTTGACAACGCGCAGGGCAACGGTCTGCCAGGTACTCTTGTCGAAGTAGACTTGAATTTCTTGAATGTCAGCTTCCTTGTCGGCGGGACGCATACTGACACCTTTGAGGCTCTGTTTGCCGATGGTTTTGTCCTTGAGCAGGCTGCATTGCCAGCCGCGCTGATAGAGCATGAACACCTTGACGGGATTGAGCATGAGCAGTTCTTCGTCGCTGGGCCTGCTGAGGTTCACTTCTTGCAGGTTGTCGAGATAGGTCCACAGGTCGCGGCCATCGAACCAAGCCTTCATTTCATCGGGTACTTCGAGCAGGAAACGCGCGTCTTGCAGGTCGATGCTGCCTTCGGTTTCATTGAGCTCTTGGCCTTCTGCATCGGTGTTGCGGATGCTGAACTGCGCCTTGACACCGTGGCTGCCGGCATAGGCGGCCGAGGCCTTTTGCAGGATGTCGGTAGCGGTGTTTTGCGCATGGAGGCCGAGGCCGCCCAGGCAGCAAGCCAAACAGCATGCGCTTAGGGTAAAGACGAAGTTGCTTCTCATAAGCTGTTGAGTATTTGGTCCAGATAGGCTTCGGTGTCCACCAGTACTTGGCGCGGCTTGCTGCCTTCGGCCGGACCGACGATGCCGGCAGCCTCCAACTGGTCCATGATGCGGCCGGCGCGGTTGTAGCCTAGGCCAAGCTTGCGTTGCAAGTATGAGGTGGAACCTTGCTGGGTGGTGACAATCATGCGAGCGGCCTGCTCGAAGAAGGGGTCACGCGCACTCAAATCGGCTTTGCTGCCTCCCGAGTCGCCGTTGCCACCTTCGGGCGTGTATTCAGGCAGTGCGAAAGCCGACATATAACCGCGTTGCTCACCGATGAAGTTAACGACACTTTCCACTTCGGGCGTATCGACAAAGGCGCACTGGATACGGGTCAGCTCGCTGCCCGAGAGGAACAGGGCGTCGCCCTTGCCTACCAGCTGTTGGGCGCCGGTCTGGTCGAGAATGGTGCGCGAGTCGGTAACCGAAGCCACTCGGAATGACAGACGGGCCGGGAAGTTGGCCTTGATGGTGCCCGTAATGATATTGGTGGTAGGACGTTGCGTGGCAATAACCATGTGCATACCCACGGCGCGCGCTTTTTGGGCGATACGGGCAATCGGCATTTCAATCTCTTTGCCGGCCGTCATGATTAGGTCGCCGAACTCGTCGATGATGATAACGATGTAGGGCAGGAAATGATGGCCTTTCTCGGGATTGAGTTTGCGCAGCTTGAACTTTTCGTTGTATTCCTTGATGTTGCGGCATTTGGCCTTGCTCAGCAGGTCGTAGCGCTCGTCCATCTCGATGCAGAGCGAGTTGAGCGTTATCTTCACCTTTTCGGAATCTGTGATGATAGCCGGATCGTCGCCCGGAACCTTGGCCAGATAATGCTTTTCGATATTGGCGTAGATGCTGAATTCCACCATTTTGGGGTCTACCAGCACAATCTTGAGTTCGGCCGGATGCTTCTTGTAAAGCAAAGAAGTGATGATGGCGTTCAGACCTACCGACTTGCCTTGTCCGGTGGCACCGGCTACCAGCAGGTGAGGCATCTTGCACAGGTCGAAGCAGAACACCTCGTTCATGATGGTTTTGCCCAGTACGATGGGCAGATCGTACTTGCTTTCCTGAAATTTCCTGGACTGGATAAGACCGCGCATGGAAACGATGCTCGGGTCGCGGCGCGGCACTTCGATACCGATAGTGCCCTTGCCGGGAATAGGCGCGATGATACGGATGCCCAGGGCGGCCAGACTCAAGGCGATATCGTTCTCGAGGTTGCGTATCTTGGCGATGCGCACGCCGGCGGCGGGTACCACTTCGTAAAGCGTAACGGTGGGGCCGACAGTGGCATGAATGCTCTGTATACTGATGCCGAAATTGGAGAGAACCTCGATAATCTTGTTCTGGTTCTCCTTCTGCTCTTCGTGGTTGATGACGGGGTTGCTGTCGCCATAGTCCTTGAGCAGGTTGGCCGGCGGGTTCTTGAAACTGTGCAGGTCGGCTTTGGGGTCGTATTCGCCAAGTTCGGCCAGCGCATCGTACTCACCCTTGATGCTTGGGGCAAGCGGGGTGCTGTCCTCGGTCTTGTCGGCCACGTCTTCGGCCTTGGCCACTTCTACGCTGAAAGTAATGTCGGAATTGTCAACCTTTTCGGGGATATAGGTGTCATCCTCCTGAGGAAGGTCTTCAGCTTCGGGTTCCTGGTTTTCTTCAGGCTCATCGTCATCTTCGGGCGTATCATCTTTTTGGAGTTCGTCGTCTTGAGGCCTGTCCTCTTCCTGATTCTTTTCAGCTTCCTGATTCTCTTCATCGTCTTCATCGTCATCTTCATCTTCATCTTCATCGAAGAGAACATCCTTGGCCTTTTTGATTTTGGGAGAGAAGTTGGCAAACTGCAGGCTTTTGCGGATGAAGTCCATGGTGTTCTGGAAGGCAAAAATTAAGAAAACCAATAGACTGAAAACCAATACGATAATGGTGCCTGGTATGCCTATCTGCACATTGAGCCATTGGCTGATATGATAGCCGTGTGCGCCGCCCAGAAACATCAGATTGTCTTGTCCGGCCAAGATGAAGCCGAAGAAAACAGAAAGCCAGATAAAGAGGAAGGCACAGTAAACGAAGCTTTTGCCCAGTTTTCGTACGCGAACGTGCATAAGTCTCAGGCCGGCCATAATCCCAAAGAAGGCCAGCAGTAGAGAGGAAATGCCGAACCATTTGTTCATGATGATATTCGACAGCCAAGCACCGAAGGCTCCGTTCCAGTTGTGCACCTCGCCTTTCTTTAGGTCGCTCAATTGCGAGAAGCTTAAATTACCCACAACGCTTTGGTCGGCCTTGCCCGTAAAGAAGAACGAAACAAGCAGTATGCACAGGTACAGCATCAGCAATACCAGCAGCAGACCGATGATAAAGTAGGCCTTTTCGTTTTGCGATATCGTTTTGAGATGGCTGAGATAATCCATCACTTTTTGCCGTACCGATGGTTGGGGGGCTTGTTTTTTGGGCTTGCTCATTTCCTTATAAATAGATGACAAAAATACAGCAAGACTGTCGCATTGACAAATCAAATTCTTACCTTTGCGGCCGTATTTGAAGCCGTTATGTCAGATTTCGCACCCACTATCGACAAAGAAACTTTGCACGCCTTGCCACAGGCTCATTTTCCAGGTAAAATCGTCTTGTTGAAGGCCGAGGACATCAGTCCGGAGCTGCAAGCCAGTATGCGTGCGGAAAAAATCTGGGGCTTCGATACGGAATCCAAACCTTCTTTCCAAAAAGGCACAAAGAACCGGGTGGCTTTGATACAGATGTCCAACAAGGATACCTGCTATCTTATCCGTCTCAATAAGGTTTTCCCCGAAGTGTTGCGCGATATTTTCAACGACCCCGATGTGCTGAAGGTGGGCCTCTCGTCGCGCGATGATTTCTTGCGTCTGCGCAGCATTTGCAAAGACCTTAATCCGCAGAATGTAGCTGAATTGCAGTCGATGGTGAAGGACTATGGCATACAGGAACTTAGTCTGCAGAAAGTCTATGCCATAGTCCTTCACCATCGAATGCAATTCAGCTACATTCTG
>CAYRHC010000125.1:0-5288 GCA_964423935.1 uncultured Bacteroidales bacterium
TAAGATACGGCTTGAGACGCTCTGAAATCATGTCTTCGGCCTCGCTCTTGGTAAGGCCGCCAACAACCAAAGTACCCAATATAGGGAATTCAATCTTGCCTTCGTTGGTTACCAGATACTGCATCAGGGCAGGCTGGCTATAGGTACTGTTGCTCATGGCCACATTCACCGAAGTTTGCATGGTAAGGTTGAAGGGAGCGGCCACTTCGGGGTCGGAGCAGTTCACCGTAATGCTCAGCAGGTCTTTGGGCATAATGCGCGCATCGTAAAGGTCGCGTTTCTGCATCGTCACTTCGTCTACATTCTGCAGATAAGGCACGTTTTTATAAGATGTGCATGAAGCCGTCACCAGCAGCACAAGGGCCAAGAGGATGGTTTTCAGTGTTTTCATATAGTTTTTCTGCAATGATTATCTGTTTTTGAGGCGGAAAAAAAGACCTTTTTTGACAGGTGCGGCAGGAGCAGCGTCCATGTCGGCATAATACTGAGCCGCCGTCAGGCCTTTGCTTATCATCGTATAGATGACTCCCCAATCGGGCAGGCCACCCAGGTTGCGGTCGTCGATAAAGATATCGGCCTTGAGCTTGCGCGAGAAATGGTTGTTGTTGGCTGCGTCTTCTTCGGGATAGTCCCGGTTGATGGCGTAAAACTCCAATCCGCGCTCCCGGCACCATTGCACGGCTGCATCGAGCTGTTTGCCCTCGCGCACCGTCCACAACACCAATTTATGTTTCTCGGCCACCAGTTGTTTTAGCGTAGCCACGGCAAAAGGCCGTTCCGCCCCGATGGAGGGATAGGCATTCTCCACTATGGTTCCGTCAAAATCTACCGCTATCTTCATATAGACAGTTTTCCTTATAGCTTAAAAATCTTGCAAAGGTAAATATATTATCGGATTTTCACACACTTTTAACAAGTGTTTCTATTGATTATAGTGGCGATTATTGCACCGATTTCTGCGGCAAAGTGTTGTAGCCGTAGCGATTACGGAAAGCAAAGAGCAGGCTGGCCGACAAGAGAGAGGCGATAAATTCAGCCACTACCACCGACCACCAAATGCCCTCCAGACCGAAGATTCTGGGTATCAGTAACACGCAGCCGCACTCGAAGAGCAGCGTGCGGCAAAGCGCGATAAGCGCCGACACCGGACCGTTGTTGAGCGAGGTAAAAAACGACGATGCATAAATATTCAGACCAGTAAAGAAAAAGTGCAGCGAATAGATGCGGAAGCCGTGCACGGTAAGCTGCCAAAGCTCGTGGTCGTAGCTGACAAAGATTCCGGCCAGCACCGGTGCGAGGATATTGGCCGTCAGGGGCATCAGGATACCGAAGGCGGCCATCACCGTCAGGCTTTTGCGCAACAGCGACGAGAGCTCGGCCTTGTCGCCGGCGCCGTAGTGGAAACTTACCACAGGCGCAACGCCCACACTGTAACCCAGCAGTACCGAAACGAAAATCCAGGTCATGTACATAATGATACCGTAGGCCGCCACACCGTTTTCGCCAATGGTGGCCATCAGTTGATACATGTACAGCATGCTTACGATTTGCATGGAGATGTTCATGACGAACTCCGAGAGGCCGTTGCTGGTTACGTGTAACAGCGTTCGGGCATAGAAGCCCAGCCGACGGCCGAAATGCCGCACCGACACCAGAAAGAGCGGACGTTTATCACTTTTCGGCTTGAAGATGAAATAGCCCAAGGGAATGAAGCCACCCACCATATAGCTGGCGGCCGTGGCCCAGGCGGCACCTTTCAGACCCCAATCGAACACGGCGATAAACAGTGCATCGAGCACCACGTTGGTAACGCCGGCGGCCACCACCAGCCACATGCCGAATTTGGGACGTTCGGCCGTCACCAGAAACGACTGGAAATACACCTGCAGCACATAGGGCGTTAGGGTGGCAAGCAGTATCTGCGCATATTCCTTGCACAGCGGTATCATCTGTCCCTCGGCACCCAACAGCTTGGCAATGTCTTCCAAAAATATCAGTCCCAGTCCGCCCAGCAGCACCGACAAGGCGATAAGGGTAAAAGTGAGGAAACTGAAAATCTCGTTCGCCTTGTCTTTTTTACCCTCACCCAAGACCTTGGCAACCAGAGCGCTGCCGCCCGTTCCGAACATGAAGCCGAAAGCACTGAGCAAGCCCACGAAGGGATAAATCAGGTTGAGGGCGGCAAAGGCGGTCTTGCCCACGAAATTCGATACCATCACGCCGTCTACCACACCATAAAGCGCGGAGACAACCATCATAATGACGGACGGCCAGGTAAAGCGCCCCAGTTTGGAGAAGCTAAAGTGGTCGGAAAGTTGGATATGCGCCGAAGGCATTTTACTTGGCCAGTTCTTCTAGATGATAGTTTTTCTTTTTGTCCTCACGCTTGAGCATCAGGGCCAGACAAAGGGCCACTACGCCGAAGCAGGCAAAAATAAGCATCACAGGCGTATAGTTGTAGCGCGTCACGGCGGCACCTGCCTCGCTCACAATGCAGAAACGGTTCAGCACCCAACCGATAAGCAAAGGCACAAAACCCAGACCGATGTTCTGTATCCAGAAGATGAGCGCGTAGGCCGAACCCAGCTGCTTGTGGGGGATAATCTTGGGCACACTGGGCCACATGGCACTGGGAACCAGCGAGAAGGCCACACCCAGCAATATCATGATAAAGAAGGCGAAACCCGGATGGTTGAGCAGCGGCATAGCAAAGAGCAGATGCACCAGAATAAGCAGCACCGAACCGATAATCATAATGGTGGCGCCTCTACCCTTCTTGTCATAAATACCGCCGAAGAGCGGGGTCATGATAAGGTTACCCAACGGCACGGCAGCCACCAGCCAGCCGGCCCAGTCGATGCTCATTCCGTATTTGTTCTCCATCAGGGAAGTAGCGTATTTCAAGAAGGGGAACACGGCCGAATAGAACATCAGGCAAAGCAAAGCGATAAGCCAGAAGCCCTTGTTGCAGAGTATCAGCTTGAGGTCGGAAATGCGGAAAACGTCTTCGCTCGAAGCGGGATGCTCGGCCTGGGTCTGGGCATCGAGTTTGCGGTCCATCACACAGAACACCAAGAAGAAAAGCAGCCCGATGCACAGCATGATAAGTGCCACGAACAGCGGTGTGGACATAGAGAAATGTTTCACCAGAATGGGACTTACAATCATGGCCAGAGCCGTACCCAGACGGGCCACAGCCACCTGCGTTCCCATGGCCAGTGCCATTTCCTTGCCGGCAAACCATTTGGCGATAACCTTGGTCACCGTAATACCGCAGGTTTCCGTTCCCACGGCAAAAATGGCGTAACCCAGACTGGCCGTCATCACTTGGGTACGAATGCCCAGAATGTAACCGGCTTCGGGCAGGGGCGAAATGAATTCGACAGCGTAATACTTGATGGAGCAGCCTATCACCATCAGCAGGCAGGCCATGGTTCCCGTAAAGCGCACGCCCATCTTGTCGAGTATCATACCTCCGAAGATAAGCATGAACAAGAAGACGTTGAACCAGCAGTAGGCCCAGTTGAAAATACCGAATTCCTGTGATGTCCAAGACATTTCCTCTTCGAGCATGGTCATCAGCGGCGACATGGCATCGGTAAGGAAGTAGCCGCACATCATGGTGAGCGAAATCACCGTCAACACACCCCAGCGCACTGCGGGGCTATCGTTCAGTTTCGCCTTAAGCAATTCTGTCATAATTATCCTATGTTTTTTACGGATTTATTTCAGAGACTCTTTGTTCAAGGCCTCCAGTTCGTCTTTCTTTTCGCCATCGTAGGCCAAATCGATAAAGTTCCGGTAAGCCTTTTCAACCTTGCCGCGCACCACCTTCATGGTAGAGTTCATCATACCGTTCTGTTCGGTGAAAGGTTCGGGCAGAATGCAGAGTACCGATGGAATCCAGCGTTCGGGGAAAATACCGGCGAAACGGCCGCCCTTGCGGTATTCGGCCACTTCTTGATGAATCTTTTCCAGCATCAGACGCTTGGCCTCGTCGCTACCCGGGTCGATGTCGGGACGCTGTTCCTTGGCATAAGCCTTGAGGGCATCCACATTGGGCACCACCAGACCGATGGTATAGGCATCCTGATTGTTGTGCAACAGGATATCGTTGATATACTTGGAGTTTTCGGCCATATTCTCTTCGATACCTTCGGGCGAATATTTCTCGCCGTCGGCAGCAATAAGCAAAGACTTGAAGCGGCCAACCACATACAGCATTTCGCTGTCGCGCATATAGCCCATATCGCCCGTGTGCAGCCAGCCATCGCGGATGGTGTCGGCCGTAGCTTCGGGATTCTTCCAGTAACCTGCCATCACATTTTCGCCGTAGATGACAATTTCGCCCTTCTGACCATAAGGCAGTTCGTGGCCTTCTTCGTCCATTATCTTGATTTCCATAGGCTTCACCACTTTGCCCGACGAGCCGAGAATATGCTTGGCCTCGGCATTGGCCGAGATGATAGGCGTGGCTTCCGACAGTCCGTAGCCTTGATACATAGGCATGCCGATAGCGTAGAAATAGCGTTGCAGGTCGATGTCAAGCAGGGCACCGCCGCCTACGAAGAAGTGCAGTTCGCCACCCATACCCTGACGCAGTTTGCTGAAGATGAGTTTGTCGATAAGGCAGATGAAGGGTTTCTTCCACAACTGACAGAAACCGCCCTTGTTGTAACCTTCCTTGTTGTAGGAGATGGCCAGTTTCAGGCCCCATTCATAGAGCGAGTAGGCAAACTTGCCGCTGGCCTTGACCCCACTTTCTAGTTTGGCCTTGAAATTCTTGGCCAACGAAGGTACGCTCAACATCACATTGGGCTTGAACTCGCTGATGGCAACGGGAATATTGCGCAGCGTAGCGGCACCGGTCTTGCCCGAAGGCACCGTTCCGATGCAACCGCCGTAAGACATCATCACATAGATACCGGCCACATGGGCAAAGCAATGGTCCATAGGCAGAATAATGAGCATGCGGTCGCCCTTGTCCACACCGATAACCGAGCGGGCTTGTTCCACGTTGGCCGTATAATTGCGGTGCGTCAGCATCACGCCCTTGGGGTCGGAAGTGGTGCCGGAAGTATAGCAGATGGTGGCCAGATCGTCGGGTTGCACACTGGCGCTGCGGGCATCCAACTCGGCTTGATGCTCCTTGCGATATTCATCACCCAGCGCCAGCAAGTCGCTGAAATTCACCTCATTTGCTTGCTTGTCCTGAATATCATCCAAGAGTATTATCTTATGTACCAGCGGCAGTTCGGCAATAACTTTGCGCACTTTGGGAAGCTGCA
>CAYRHC010000126.1:0-5282 GCA_964423935.1 uncultured Bacteroidales bacterium
ACTATTCCTCGTCCCATAACATATCGTCGTCGCCTTCGGGGTCGAAGAAGTCTTCCAGACTGCGACGCTCCTTTTTGGTGGGACGACCCGTGCCCTTGGCCCTGTCGATGAAACCGCCCAGTTTGGAGAGTTCCAGCAGCTCGTACTGCTCAGGCGGTGTAACATCCTGCAACATTTCAGGCACCAATTTGGCCGACACCCGGTTTTCTATGGCTTGCAGCACCTTGAGCGACAGTGTGACAGGCGCCTTGCGCACTTGCACCACATCGCCCACCGACACACAACGCGCCGGCTTCAGATTGACACCGTTCATACTGACACGGCCCTTCTTGCAGGCTTCGGCCGCCAGCGTACGCGTCTTGTACAAGCGCACCGCCCACAGCCATTTATCGATACGGACCTGAGTGGCCATAGCTTATTTCTTGTTGTAATGGTTCATGGCAAAATCGAGACCGCTCAGAACGAAAGCCTTGATGACCTCACCGGCATAGTCCATCAACTTGGGCATTTCAGCCTGCTGTTCTGGCGTGAAACGTCCCAGCACATACTCCACCTGCGAACCGCGCGGAAAGTCGTTACCCAGACCGAAGCGCAAACGGGCATATTGGTCGGTGCCGAGCATTTCCTGAATGTTGCCCAATCCGTTATGACCGGCATTGCTTCCACCGGCGCGCAGACGAAACTTCCCAAAGGGCAAAGCGATATCGTCTACCAGCACCAGCAGGTTTTCGAGGGGGATATTTTCCTTTTGCAGCCAATAACGCACGGCATTGCCGCTGAGATTCATATAGGTGGAGGGCTTGAGCAAAATCAGCACTTTGCCCTTCAGCCGCAATTCAGCCACATCGCCGTAACGCTGGGTTTGAAAAACAACGTTGGACGCTTTAGCAAAAGCGTCCAACATGTCAAATCCTATATTGTGCCGGGTGTGTTCGTACTCGGTTCCGATATTACCCAAGCCGACAATAAGATACTTCATTCAGCCCTATTCTTGTTGTGACTGGGCACCACGGGCGGCACGGGTCAGCTTGACGGCACAAACCACAGCATTCTTGGCGTTCATCAGCTCCAAGTTGTCGAAGTGCAGTGCACCCACTTGGATGGTCTTGCCAAGTTCAAGAGAAGTAACGTCGATATTGAGGCATTCGGGAACGTTGGTGTACAGACCCTTCACGCGCAGCTTACGCATATCGAGGCTCAGTTTACCACCGGCCTTCACACCGTTGGCCAAACCGCTCAGTTTAACGGGGATTTCAACAACGATAGGCTTGGTGTCGAATACCTGCAGGAAATCGAGGTGCAGGGTGGTATCCTTTACAGGGTGGAACTGCGAATCTTTCAGGATGGCCTTATATGTCTTGCCTTCGAGCGAGATTTCAACGACATATACATCGGGAGAATAAAGCAGGTTTCTCAGATCTTCGTCTTTTACCTGGAAATGGATAGTTTCTTCACCGCCGTACATGACACAAGGTACATAACCGTTGTTGCGGATTTCTTTTGCTGCCTTTTTGCCGAAATCGGTTCTGGCAATAGCGTTCAATGCTAAAGTTTTCATTTTGTTGGTTTTTGTGTTACTCAAAAATTTAATTGTGCCTTAAATTTTCCCATCACACGGGGTCTTATAAAAAGCGACGCAAAGGTAGTGTTTCTTGTTCGAATTGGCAAATAATTCTGTAAGATTGATTCTCGATTATGGTTCGTATTCCAAAAGAGTTTCGTACTTTTGCAGCGGTTTAAACGATACTTGACTATAATGATTAATCGCGTTCTTATCCGCTCCAAGGTCCTGCAAATGGTATATGCGTACTACCAGAAGGAAAACGCAAGCCTGAGCGAATGTGAAAAAGAGTTCATCAAGAGCCTCGAAAAGAGCTACGAACTCTATCACTACCTGCTTTTGTTGATGAGTGACATCACGTACTACGCGGAGCGTCGCATCGATGCCGGACGTAACAAATATCTTCCCACCGAGGAAGAAAAGAACCCCAATACACGCTTTATCGACAACCGTTTCGTAGCCCAACTGCGCGAAAACACCGCCCTCTCCCACTACGTGAATGACCACTGCCTCAGCTGGGATCAGCACGAACAGTTGATCAAGTTGCTTTACTAGCAGATAAGCCAATCGCCCGCCTATCTCGAATACATGCAGGCCGAAAGCTGTAGCTACGAAGACGATCAGGAAGCTTGGCGCAAGATTTTCAAGCAGACCATCGCCAACAGCTGCGAACTGGCCGAGGCGCTCGAAGAAAGCTGCATCTATTGGAACGACGATTTGGACATCGTTATCACTTTCGTTGTCAAGACAATCAAGCAATTCAAGGAAGAGAACGGTGCCGAACAGCCGCTGTTGCCCATGTTCAAGGACAAGAGCGACAAGGAATTCGCCTTGCGTCTGCTGCGTAGCACCATCGAGCACGGACAGGAATACCGCGAGATGATTATGGCTTCCGTCAAGAACTGGGAGATGGACCGTCTGGCCATGATGGACCTGCTCATCCTGCAGATTGCAGTGGCCGAAATTCTGAACATCGACGAGGTGCCACTGAATGTCAGCTTCAACGAATACATCGACCTGGCCAAAGTGTTCAGCACCGAAAAGAGCGGCACCTTTATCAACGGCACCCTCGACAACCTGGTACAACAACTTAAGAAAGAGAATAAACTTTTCAAAAACTAACTGATATGACAACACTTAGCATTCTTCTGCAGGCCGCTTCCAAAGGCAGCGCGCTGGGATCTTTCCTCCCTCTGATACTTATCTTTTTGGTTATGTGGCTGTTTATGATACGTCCCCAGACCAAGAAACAGAAAGAAGTGGAAAAGGCCCGTGCCGCTTTGAAACCCGGCGACAAGGTACTCACCAACAGCGGTATCTTCGGCAAGCTGCGCGAAATCAAGGATGACTCTTTCATCGTGGAGATTTCCGAAAATGTCAGAGTACGCATTGAGAAGTCAGCCGTATTCGCCTTGCCCACGCCTGCGCCTGCCAAGGAAGAAAAGAAAGAGAATAAGTAAGCGTCTTCTTGGGCCATGGATGCCAAAGGTATTGTCGGCAAAATCAAGGCTTATATCACTTTTGCCTGGAACTTGCTGCCGCGTCTGGTAAGCGGAGAAATGCTCCGCTTCCTGTTCTTCTTGCTGCTGGCTACGCTTATTTGGTTTCTGCACACCACGCAATCGGAGGTGCAGACTACTATTTCCTACCCTATCCATTACAAGGAACTGCCCAGCAACATCACCGTCAGCAACCAGTTGCCCAGCAGTTTGCAGGTAACGGTTCAGGACAAAGGCAGCCGTCTGTACGGCTACTATTTCAAGCGCAAGAAGCACACGCTCAACATCGACTTGATGAACCTCAAGCAGCCCGATGGCATCTGTCGTATCTCTACCAAAAACTTCGAGCCTTACTTTTATTCCAAATACAAGCCTGTCAGCCAGATACTGCGCATACAGCCCGACAGTCTGGTGGTGTTCTTTGTCGAAAACGAGAGCAAACAAGTGCCCATACGACTGCAGTCGGACCTGCAACTGGCCGGCGGCCACACGCTGACCGGCGAGGTTGAACTCCATCCCGCCACCGTTGCCGTATCGGCTCCCAAAGCCATATTGGACACGCTCAAAAGTGTTTCCACCAAGGTGCTTCGCCTCAAGAATCTGGGCGACACCACCGTTTGCAAGCTTGAGCTGCAAGCCATGGACGGCGTACGCTACAGTCAGGAACAGATTGAGGTGATGATTCCCGTCGAAGCTTTTACCGAATGCAGTTTCGACATCAGCCTGCAAGCACTGAATTTTCCCGCCGACTACAAACTCAAGGCCTTCCCGGCCAAAGTGAATGCCAGCTTTCTGGTGCGCGAATCGCTCTACGGCCAGATGAAAGCCGAAGATTTCGCGCTCGGTGTGGATTATTCCGATATATTGGCAGCACCCGAAGGACTGGTGGAAGTCAAGGTGCAGGCTTGTCCCAAAGACATCAGCCGGCTCAATATCAAGCCGTCTAAAGTTGAATGTCTGATAGAAAAGCGATGAAGACTTTAGGCATTACAGGCGGCATAGGCAGCGGCAAGTCTGTTGTCAGCCATATTCTCGCCAGCATGGGCATTCCCGTCTACATTGCCGACGATGCCGCCAAGGCCCTGTACGACAAAGACGCCCAATTGCGCAGCGAAATGAAAGCGCTTTTCGGCGAAGACATCTTCAGCGGCGACAAGATCGACCGGGCTGCACTTGCCAGGCTTGTCTTCAACGACGCGTCCTCGCTCAAGCAGCTGAACGCACTGGTGCACCCGGCCCTTGCTCGCGACTTCCAAGCCTGGCAAGCGCAGCAGCACTGCCCCATCGTCGCGTTCGAAAGCGCCATTCTGTTCCAGTCAGAATTGGGCCTGCATTTCGATTTCATCATCACTGTGTCCGCCCCCGAAGCATTGCGCATCGAGCGCGTGTGCAAGCGCAACAACATCAGTGCAGCCGAAGTAAAGGCTCGTATGCAGCACCAGCTGCCGCAAGCCACCTTGGAGCAAAAAGCCGATGCCGTCATCGTCAACGACAACCGTCAGGCCATCCTGCCTCAGCTATTGACAATATTACATCAACTATAAGACTTATGTTACGTAAAATCTTATCCATCGCCGGCAAGCCCGGTCTGTACAAACTTATTTCGCAAGGCAAGAACATGCTTATCGTAGAGTCTCTCAGCGACCATCGCCGCATGCCTTCGCACAATCAGGACAAAGTGGTTTCATTGGGAGAAATTGCCATCTATACCGAAGACGAAGAAAAGCCGCTGCGCGAAGTGCTGGCCCTTATCAAGGAACACGAAAACGGTGCCCAGATTACTGCTTTCGATATCAAGAACGGCGACGAAGAAACGCTGCGCGCCTATATGCAGAGCGTGCTGCCCTCTTACGACAAGGAGCGCGTGCGTCTGTCTGATTTGAAGAAACTTTACAGCTGGTACAACCTGCTCATCGCTTCCGGCAACGACGATTTTTCCGATCCAGAAGCAACCAAGCCGGCCGAAGCAACCAAGCCGGCCGAAGCAACCAAGCCAGCCGAATAATCACTTTTCAAGGGCATCCTTGTAGGGCTTCATCATGCCCTCGTTCATCTTGTCGCCCATTTTGGATTTGAGCTTTTTGCTGTGCATCATCCAGCCGACAAGATACATCATCAGCGATTGCTTCCACTTCTTCTGCGGGAAGTCGTACTGCCCGTGACTCTTGAAGAACTTGTGGTCGGCGCGCATCATTCCCCGCATCTGGTAAATCAGGTCGCGG
>CAYRHC010000127.1:0-5242 GCA_964423935.1 uncultured Bacteroidales bacterium
TCATAGAATATAATTTGAAGCTGTTTTAAAAATCGTTTGATTATAGGGGGCAAAGGTAATGCAAATCCGTTAATTCTCAGTCAAATTCGATGGCGGTGACGAAAGCGCAGCTGCCATCGGGTTTGCAACCCTCTACCATCCAATGGTTGGCGGCCAGACGGTAACGGTAAAGAGCTATCATCTCGTTGGGTCTGGTCTCGTGGTTGAAATTAATCTTGACATCCTTCACCAGACGCTTCATCGTCACCTCTTCGGGAATGGCGTTCATCGACCAAAGCAGATACTTGGTGTTGTTGGTGTGCACATTCTTGTCCAAATCGGAGAAAGCGATGCGGTGGGTGTAGGCATATTCACGTTCCATACCTTTGGGCGGACGCACGCGCTCGCAAGTCTTTTCTATGGCGAAATCGCTGCAAAGACCATGGTCGCAGGGAATGGGCGAATGCAGCACTAGCTCGCGCGTATCCACATTCAGCATCACCCACGACGAAGTAGCTTCGATAAGACGTTCACCCTGAGGGTTAACAACAAGAAAATCACGAATATGCTGGGCCATTTCCAGACCGCGGTACCAAGTGCTGATGATGATTTCGTCGCGCCAGTAAACAGGTTTTAGAAAGCGGAAATGCATGCGTGTCAACACCCAGGCGGTGCGGAAAGCGATAAGTTCGTCGTGACCTACGCCCAGCAGGTGTGAATGCGGTTCGCAAGTATCTTGGGCCAGTTCCATAAAGCAGGCCGGCGACAACATGCTGCGAAAATCGGTCTGATAGCAAGGCACCGACAACCGATGCGAATATTTGATTATATCTTCCATGCTTAACTCTGAAGTCTCAGTTTGATGCCGGCCCAGATGGTGGGCAGGCTAAAGTGGAATACGCCGTGCATCTCGCTGGCCATGCAAAAGCCGCATTGGTCGCAGACGCCTTGTTCCTTGCCGATGCACTGTTCTTTGCGGGTACCGTCGGCAAAAACGAAATTGGTTACCCAGCACTGCGGGTCGAAATCGAGTTTCTTCATCTTCTTCAGCCCGGGCACCGAGTTCATAATGGGATAACCGCGACGTTTGTAATCGAGTATCAAATCGATGATTTCGTTGCGCTTTTGTGCATCAAGAGCCAGATATTCAGTACCTTGGAAAGGCGTATGGAAGTTTAGCGAGATAGACTTGATATAGGGATTGGACTTGGCATATTCGATGGTCTTGCCCACGGCTTGATAATTGAGCGTATTGATGGCCATATTCACCGACAGGGCCTTGTGGTGACAAGTGGCGATGTTCTGTTCCAGACGGGCGAAAGTGCCTTTGCCGCGGATGGCCTCGTGGTATTCACCATAACCATCCAGACTTACCCAAATGCTGTCGGCATGCGAGTCGGGGAAGGGCTTTTGGGCATTGGTGGTGATGGTGCAAGAAAAGAAGCCGATAGACTTGGCCAAATCGCAAAGATCGTCGATGGAGCGTCCCTTGTCCTCCCAGATAAAGGGTTCTCCGCCTTCGAAATCGACAAAGCGCGAACCCAGACTGTAGCAGTATAGCAGGTCTTGGCGAACCTGTTCGAAGGTCTTGTTGTTGGGGTTCTGATGGTTGTACACACTGCAATGTTTGCACGACAGGTTACAACGGTCGGAGATGAAGACAACGCTTTGCAGGGGCTTTTTGCGGCCCAGGAACCTGGCACAGAAAAACCACCAGGCAAGATAAAACAATTGCTTGATTTTCAAAAACATATCGTAATTTTCAAAAACATGTCAATTGGAGAATATGAGCCAGTATACACAACAGGCAGAAACCCGTGATTAGATTGCGGGCCGTATACCAGCGCACCATAAACCAGTCGAGACCGGCCTGACAGATAGCCTCCCAATTTTCCATACGGCCCATGTAGCGCGGCGGATGCTTGGTGTCGAAATCGGGATGGTATGCGAAAGCCAGCAGACTTTTCAGCAGCCAAACGGCACGCGGCAGCACCAGCAGGCACAGCAGATACAGCCAATGCAGATAACCGGTCAGCACGCCTGCCACCACCAGTGCGAAAGGCAACAGGTTGATGACAAAACAGGCGCAAAGGTTGGCAGTGTCGGTCTTGAGCAGGCGGGCGAAAGTCATCTTGCCCGAAGCCGCATCGGCCACCTGATCGATATAGCTGTGCGTATACACGATATTCATCACCAGCAGGCCCACCGGTATGGAAATGAAAACGATGCTCCAATCGAAAAGGCCGCAAGCCGACACATAGACACCCGTCATGAGCAGAGGGCCGAAGATGATGCCGATAACCAGTTCGCCAAAACCACGATAGCCCAGTTTGAGAGGCGGTGCGGAGTAGAACACGCCCATAACAAGGGTGGCCAAAAAAATCCACAGCAACAGGTTGCCCCGGCGCAGCCAGATGCACAGGCCCAAAGCCACAGCCAAAGCGAAGAACACCACGATGGCCCAGCGCAGGTCTTTGAGCGTGGCGCTGCCGTCCTGAAGATAGGGGTACTTCACCGTGCGAGCGCGCATGCCCTGACGCTTGAGATCTTGGCGCGAGGCTCCCGTATTGACGTAATAGTCGAAATAGTCGTCGCAGAGGTTCAGCCCCAGATGGGCCAGCACCACTCCCACAACGGCCATCAGAGCCAGCACAATGGAGAAGCCCTCCTGTCCCAAGGCCAGTATCACCGCCAGAACGGCGGGCATCAGGCTCTGCATCAAGGCTGTGGGGCGGGCATTCGTCCACCAGGCTTTTATCTGGTTGGTCATAGCGTTCAAATATTATAAAAGGTAGTGAAGGCGCGACAAACGTACTCGTGGTCTTGAGCCGACATAAGTTCGCGCACCGAGTGCATGGCCCACATAGGATTGCCCATATCCACCCCGCGCAGTGGCATCTGTGCGGTAAGGATATTGCCCAGCGTCGAACCGCCGGCTATATCGGAATGGTTGACAAAATACTGGCAGGGTACCTGAGCGCGGCGGCAGATTTCTGCGAAAACAGCCGCCGAATCGGCATCGGTCACATACTTCTGGTTGGCATTGATCTTGATGACCGGGCCGCCTCCCATCACCGGATGGTTGGTGGGGTCGTGCTTCTCGCAATAGTTGGGATGCAGGGCATGGGCCATATCGGCCGAAATCATAAAAGAGTTTTCCAAAGCCCGGTAAGCGTCTTCCATATTGCCGCCTTGACTTAGAACAATGCGTTCCAGCAGATTCTTCAGCACCGGCGAAGCCGCACCCTGTTTGGTACCGCTGCCCGTCTCTTCGTTGTCGAAAATGGCCAGCACTTGGGTCATATCGCCTGCCTGGGCGTGCAAGAGCGCATACAGCCCGGCATGCACCATAGCCAAATCGTCCAGACGGCCGCTGGAGATGAATTCCTGTTTGGGACCCAGCAGACAAGCTTGCTGCGTATCATAAAGGTAGAGATCGAAATCGATGATATCGGCAGCGGGCACTTGCAGTTCTTCGCTAAGCAGCGTGACGAGCATATTGCCGGCCTGGAGTTTTTCGTTGAGCAGGGCCAGCACCGGCAGCATATCCTTTTGCTTGCTCAAGGCATTGCCTTCATTCACCTGACGGTTGAAGTGTATGGCCAGATGGGGAATCACCAGCAAAGGCCGTTTGAAGTGCACCAACACTTGACGCGGATGCAAGGGCTCATCGCTGCGGAGCATTACCCTACCGGCCAAAGACAAAGGACGGTCGAACCATGTATAGAGAATGGGGCCACCATACACTTCTGTATTGAGTTTCAGCACACCGGCCTGTGCGATTTCGGCCGCCGGCTTGATGCGGAAGCAAGGCGAATCGCTGTGTGCGCATATCAGTTTGAAGCCGCTGTCGGCCAGTGGTTTGCCGCCCAGGCGGAAGGCCATCAGGGCGCTACCGTTTTTGGTGAGGTAGTAGCCCTTGCCGGCGCGCAGCGCCGGCAAGGGCCGCGCCATGTCCAGTGCCTCGAAGCCTGCCTCTTTCAGGCAGTTTTCCACATGAGCCACTGCTAAGAAATTCACCGGCGAAGCATCGAGCATTGCCATTAGGTCTTGAACGGGATTAGTCTGCATATCTTTCACTTTAAGTATCAGCGTTTTAAGTACTTCATCATTAGGTCGGCCGTATGGTGTGCCGCACCGGGTGCGCCCAGCAAGGAATGGACCTCGCGATAGCCGCTCAGGACTTCTTCGCGGCCCGGTCCTTGCAATATGGCTTCAAGGCTGGCGGCAATGGCCTCGGTAGTGCATTGATTAGCCACCAGTTCACGCACCACTTCGCGGCCGGCCACCAAGTTCACCAGCGAAATAAAAGGTGTGCGTATCAAATACTTGCGTCCCCATTTGGTCAGCCATTTACCGGTGGCCATATAGTAGCATACCACTTGAGGCACATCGAAGAGGGCTGTTTCGAGCGTGGCTGTGCCCGATACCACCAGGGCCGCGTGCGACTGCTGCAACAGCGCATAGGTCTGGTCGAACACAATAGGAAAGTCGTAGCCGTCCATGTAGCGACGGTAAGCATCGGGTTCCTGACCGGGAGCTCCCGACACCACTATCCGGTATTGGTCGCGATAGCGCGCCGCAGCCTGTAGCATCATGGCGAAATTCTGCCGTATTTCTTGGCTGCGGCTGCCCGGCAGTATAGCCAACACGGGTTTGTCGATATCCAGTGTCTTGCCATCGGCCGTGGTGAGCGGCTGCAAACCTGGATGATGCTGTTTGTAAGCCTCCACACTGTCCACCGAAGGATTGCCCACATAGTCCACCTGATAGTGGCGCTGGGCAAACCATTGTTTTTCAAAGGGAAAGATAATGTAGAGCTTGTCCACGTAGGCCCGGAATTGTTTGATCCGATACGATTTCCAAGCCCAGATTTTGGGCGAAATATAATAATGTATGGCCACCTGCGGACAATGTCGCTTGACATACTTGGCCATCTTCAGATTAAATCCGGCATAGTCTACCAGCACCAGCACATCGGGTTGCCATTGGCAGATATCCCAGCGACATAGGCGCATATTGCGCAAAATGGCGGGCGCATGCAAGAGCACGGGAACAATGCCCATATAGGCCATCTCCCGATAATGACGCACCAAAGTACCGCCCTGCGCGGCCATCTTGTCGCCCCCGAAATAGCGGAATTCAGCCTCGGGGTCGCGCTCACCGATAGCCCTCATCAGATTGGAGGCGTGAAGGTCACCGGAGGCTTCACCTGCGATAAAATAATATTTCATGCCAGACTGCTTTCAAGGGTACAAATATA
>CAYRHC010000128.1:0-5144 GCA_964423935.1 uncultured Bacteroidales bacterium
TTGGAATACATACGGTCTACCGGGGCTGCACCATCCTCTTCGATAGGCGAAAAGTCCTTGGCCCACTTGAGGTTACGAAAATTCAGCCTGCCGTGTTTGGTGTACAGACGGGCATTGCGGCCATCGCGCGTGGGCATGACGCAGTCGAACATATCCACCCCGCGCTCAATACCTTCCAACAGATTCTGAGGCGTTCCCACACCCATGAGGTAACGGGGACGGTCTTTGGGCAGGATGGCGTTGACCACTTCTATCATCTCGTACATCTTTTCGGTGGGTTCGCCCACAGCCAGTCCGCCAATTGCATAACCATCGCAATCTTTTTCCACCACATACTCGGCCGAACGACGGCGCAGATCGGGATACACACAACCCTGAACGATAGGAAAATAGCTCTGGTGATAGCCATACAGCGGCTCCGTTTCACGATAATGCTTGTAGCCGCGGTCGAGCCAACGCATGGTGAGTTCGAGCGATTCTTTGGCATAAGCGTAGTCGGCCGTACCGGGCGTACATTCATCGAGTTGCATCATAATGTCCGAACCGATGACACGCTGCGTATCCACCACATTTTCAGGCGTAAACAAATGCCGCGAACCGTCGATATGCGACTGAAAGGTTACCCCCTCCTCTTTCATCTTACGGCATTTCGAAAGGGAAAAAACCTGAAAGCCACCACTATCGGTCAAGATAGGTCGGTCCCAATGGATAAAACGGTGCAAACCGCCTGCTGCCTGCAATACCTCACGGCCCGGACGCAGATACAGATGATAGGTATTGCCCAAAATAATCTGAGCCTTCACATCTTCCTGCAACTGGGTCTGACTCACGGCCTTAACAGAACCGCAAGTACCCACCGGCATAAAAATAGGGGTCATGATATCGCCATGGTCGGTATGCAAAATACCGGCACGGGCGTTGGTCTGGGCATCTTGGGCAAGCAGTTCGAAGGTCATGCGGGATAATTTGGCGCGAAGGTAGTGTTTTTTCGCAAGATTACTGAATCTTTTGCCTAATCTCCGTCAAGAAAGTTTTCAAGGCCTCAGCATCCTTATTCTCGATAATGGCCAACAGGCGCTTGAGTTCACGGCGGATATTTTCCACCTGTCCCGGCGTTCGCGGATTGAAGAGGATTTCCTGCAGCAGGTAGTCGTCCTCGCTCAGCAAGCCTTTGGCGATGGCCATGTGTTTCTTGAACGTGGTGCCGGGAGCCTCCTGATGCTTCATCACGGCCGAGAAAACCAGCGTCGACACGAAAGGAATCGACAATGAATAGGCCACCGTTTCGTCGTGTCCATCGAAAGTATACTCGAAGATATTCAGTTTCAGACTGTTGTAGAAATCTTTGAAGAAGACTTTGCCCAAATGGTCGCCTTCGCTGATGATGATGGCATTCTCGCTGGAAAGGTTGTTGAGCGAAGCGAAGGTTGGGCCGAACATTGGGTGCGTCGACACAAAACGGAAAGGCTTGCTCAGATAGAACTCTTTCAGCCCGGTCTTGACCGAAGCGATGTCGCTGATAATGCAGTCTTGCGGCAGATAGGGCAACACCGATTCAAAAGCCTCGATGGTATATTTCACCGTCACGGCATTGATGAGCAGTTCGGGTTTGAAATCGCGCAGTTCCTCGAGCGAGGTATAACGATAAGCATTGTAGATAAAGCGCAGGCGTTGCGGATCTACGTCATACACAGCCACTTCGTGCTGAAAACTCAAGGCATCGCAAAGGAAAGAGCCCATTTTGCCGGCTCCCATAATAAGTATTCTCATGGCCGCTTACTGATTGACGATTTCCATTTGTTGACGCACACTTTCTTCGTGGATGGCTTCGAAGACCGTTTTGATGAAGTCTTTGTCCATGCCGCAGGCAACACCCTGATTGCCACGGTTCTCCAGAATCTCGTTGTAACGGCCCGTCTGCAAGATGTTGATGCCATGTTCCTTCTTGTAGGTGCCGATTTCGCGGCAGACACGCATACGCTTGGCCAGCAGCTGGATAAGGTCGTTGTCACATTCGTCGATTTGTTTACGCAATTCGCCCAAACATTCGGTGCTTTGGGGATCCTTGCGGATAACCAGCAGGTTGATAATGTAATCGAGCACATCGGGCGTGATTTGCTGGGCGGCATCGCTCCAGGCCTCGTCAGGTTTGCAGTGACTTTCCACAATCAGCCCGTCGAAGCCCAAGTCCATCGCCTGCTGACAGAGCGGCGCAATCAGTTCGCGCTTGCCGCCGATATGGCTGGGATCGCAGAAAATGGGCAGCTCGGGCATACGACGACGCAGTTCGATGGGAATATGCCATTGGGGCAGGTTACGGTATATTTTCTTGTCGTAAGAGCTGAAACCTCGGTGGATGGCAGCAATGCGCTTGAGGCCGGCATTGTTGATGCGTTCCATGGCACCTATCCAAAGGTCGAGGTCGGGATTCACCGGGTTCTTAACCAAGATGGGCAAGTCCACACCCTTCAGGGCATCGGCAATTTCCTGAATGGCAAAAGGATTGGCCGTAGTGCGGGCTCCTATCCATAAAATATCGATGCCGGCCTTCAGGCATTCGTACACATGCTTGGCAGTAGCCACTTCGGTGGCCACATACATACCGGTTTCCTTCTTCACCTGCTTGAGCCAAGCCAGCGCGTCCACACCCACACCTTCGAAGCCGCCCGGTTTGGTGCGGGGCTTCCATACACCTGCGCGGAAAATCTTCACACCGCGTTCGGCCAGCTGTTTGGCCGTTGTCATTACCTGTTCTTCCGTTTCTGCGCTGCAAGGGCCGGCAATCAGCACGGGTCTTTTGGCCTCTATGCCCGGCAGCAAAATCGATTCAAGTTCCATAATATATCGGTATTTTATTGATTGTCTGATTATTTCATCTTTTGAATGCGTTGTAAAGCCTCCTGCAGTTTTTCTTTTTTGCAGCAAAGCGAAATGCGGATATAGCGGCGACCGTTACTGCCGAAGATAAAGCCAGGCACGATGAAGACCTTGGCCTGGTGCAACACTTTTTCGGTGAGTTTTTCGGCATCGTCGCAGCCCTCGGGGACGCGGCCCCAGAGGAACATTCCCCGCTGGTCGGTGTCGAAACTGCAATGCAGGGTACGCATCATTTCTTCGGCCAACAAACGGCGCTCGCGGTAGTTGGCGTTATTGGCTTCATACCAACTTTCAGGTGCATCCAGAGCCGTGGCGGCAGCCAGTTGCAGGGCGCGGAACATACCGCTGTCGATATTGCTTTTCACCTTGAGTACCCATTGAACGAATTGCGCGTTGGACGCCAGCATGCCGATACGCCAGCCTGGCATATTGTGACTTTTGCTCATGGAGTTGAACTCGATACAACAGTCTTTGGCTCCGGGGACACTGAGGATGCTCAGCGGCTTGTCGTTGAGAATAAAGCTGTAAGGATTGTCATTGACGATGACGATGTTCTTGCGACGGGCCAAGTCTACCAGCTTTTCGTAAAGTTCCATGCTGGCCGGCGCACCTGTGGGCATATTGGGATAATTGGTCCACATCAGCTTGACACGGCTCATATCCATAGCTTCCAGCGCATCGAAATCGGGCATCCAGGCGTTTTCTTCCTTCAAGTCGTAATAGACGATGTCGGCTCCCAACAGACGGCTCAGCGAAGTATAAGTCGGATAGCCCGGATTTGGCACCAACACCTGCTCTCCCGGATTGACAAAGGCCAGCGTAACGTGCAGGATTCCTTCCTTGGAACCGATAAGCGGTTGTATTTCTGTTTTGGGGTCCAGTTGCACGCCATACCATTTGTTATACCAATTGGCAAAGGCTTCGCGCAGCTGGGGAATGCCCACATAAGGCATGTAGCCGTGACCGTCGAGGCATTGGGCTTCCTGACACAGTCGATCGATGGTGGCCTGCGAAGGCGGCATATCGGGGCTGCCCACGCCCAAGCTGATAACGTCCTCTCCGGCGGCATTCATAGCTGCCACCTGCTTGAGTTTCCGTGAAAAATAGTATTCGCTCACGCTTGCCAGACGCTGGGCCGGGGCGATGTCATAAACTCGATTTTGCATCTTCGTACTCTCCTAATGTTTTCAATTCTTTGGTCAAAGGCGCGATGGCCGCCATCGCTTGTTTGTATCTCAGCCGGTCGTCGAAAACGACATCGACATAGAACTGGTATTCCCATTCGCGGCCGATAATGGGCAAGGACTGTATTTTGGTAAGGTTAATCCGGTAGAACGAGAGGATGGACAAGACCTGCGAAAGGCTGCCTTCCTGATGGGGCAAAGTGAAGACCATGCTCGACTTGTTGATGTGCAGCCCGCGCTGACGACGCAGTTCATCGGCCTGCCAAGCATCCGAAAGCACCAAAAAACGAGTGAAATTGTGCTTGTTGGTTTCAATGCCCGACTGCAGCACTTTCATGCCGTATTGGCGGGCCGCGGCCATCGAACAGATGGCCGCGTGCCCGCGCAGCTGCTGCCGGCTAATCATGGCGGCGCTCCTGGCCGTATCCTCAGCCTGCACCACCTTGAAGGCGGGATGCTGCGACAAGAACTGACGGCACTGCATCAGGGCGATGGGATGTGAGAGCACTTCCTGAATGTCGTCCCAGTTGTCCTGGGGCAGGCAAACCAGGCTGTGCGAGATGCGCAGCTTGTGTTCGCCCACTATTTCAACGCCGCTTTGGCGCAAAAGTTCGTAGTTATGCAGCAGGCTGCCGGCAATGGTGTTCTCTATGGCCACCAGCCCCAGCACCGAGCCGTCTTCCTTCATGGCTTCGAATACTTGTTCAAAGGTGTCACAGCAAACCAACTGCAATTCTTCCCCTTGGAAATATTCGTGGGCAGCTATGTCGTGATAGGAGCCCAAATCGCCTTGTATCGCTATTTTCTTCATATGTCGGATGTCACAAAAAAAGCCCGCCTTTATCGAGCGAGCTTTCATATCATCAAATAAGGAAAATCTTTATTGTACGCATATCAAATCCCGCTCTACTTTGTGGCTAAAGTAAAAGTAATAGAAGAAATAATATACGTAGGAAAATACTCTCATGTTGTCCTTCTTAAGACGGCCGCAAATTTAGGGATTATTTAGGAAATCCCAAATGCTGACGGGCTTTTTTGTAGTTTTTTTTGTAACGTTTCCATTCGAAAGTACCTTCAGGTTCA
>CAYRHC010000129.1:0-3740 GCA_964423935.1 uncultured Bacteroidales bacterium
GGCAAATCGCAGGAAAGGAACCTGCTCACCGAAGAAGTGCTGCGTCACAATGTGGAATGCATCAAGAAACAGTTGAGCCGCTTTCTCGACTTCGACAGCGATGCACCCAACCATGCCGAGCTGGTGAACAACTACGACTGGATTAAGGGATTTTCTTTCCTCGACTTCGCCCGCGAAGTCGGCAAACATATCACCGTCAACTATATGATGGCCAAGGATTCGGTCAAGAAGCGGCTCAACGGCGAAGCCCGCGACGGTCTTTCGTTTACCGAGTTCACCTACCAGTTGCTGCAAGGCTACGACTTCCTTTACTTGAACGAGCACAAGAACTGCAAGCTCCAGATGGGCGGCAGCGACCAATGGGGCAACATCACCACCGGTACCGAGCTTATCCGCCGCACCAACGGACGCGAAGCCTACGCCCTTACCTGCCCGCTTATCACCAAAGCCGATGGCGGCAAATTCGGCAAGACCGAAAGTGGCAATGTATGGTTGTCGGCCGAATACACCTCGCCTTACAAGTTCTGCCAGTTCTGGCTCAACGTGGGCGATGCCGATGCCGAAAAATATATCAAGATATTCACTGCCATCGAGCGGGAAGAATGTGAAGCCCTGATTGCCGAACATCGCGCCGCTCCGCACCTGCGTCTGTTGCAGAAACGTCTGGCCAAGGACGTTACCACGATGGTTCACGGCGAAGAGAACTACGACAAGGCCATGGAAGCCGCCGGCATTCTTTTCGGCAACGCCTCGCAAGACCAGCTGGCCCGGCTCGATGAGAAGACTTTCCTTGATGTATTCGAAGGCGTACCCACTTTCGAGATTTCCAAAGGCGCCCTGTCGGGAGGTATCCGCGCAGTGGATCTGCTCACCGACCATGCAGCCGTATTTCCTTCCAAGAGCGAAATGCGCAAGACTGTGCAAGGCGGCGGCGTGGCCATCAACAAGGAGAAGCTTGCAGCCTTCGACACCGTCATCGACTGTAAGCAGTTGCTGAACGGGAAATACATTCTGGCTCAACGCGGTAAGAAGAATTATTTCCTGTTGATGGCAAAATAACATCGCGAAAGTTTGGATTTTTATCTCAAAAAGAACTACATTTGCGCGCTTTTTACAGAAAAGCGCTTTGATGATTGTCCAATGGTGTAATGGTAGCACTGCAGTTTTTGGTACTGCCTGTGGTGGTTCGAATCCGCCTTGGACAACATAAGACAGACCTCGGTTTCCCGAGGTCTTGTTTTTTGTATAAATCTTTCATATACATTTTTCTATCATTTTCTTTGGTCGCTCGATATTAATGTATACTTTTGCAGGCATTTTCTGCATTTGTATTCACAACCAACCAAAATGTTTCAGGTATGAAGGATAAAGGCAACCGTTTGAAAAGCATCAGGAAATACGTTTCCTCACAGAAAATCAGCAGTCAGGAAGAACTGCTGCAACTGCTATCGGACGAAGGGTTCGTTCTGACCCAGGCCACGCTTTCGCGCGACCTCAAGCAATTGAAAATCGCCAAGATGCCCGACTATGAAGGCGGTTACATTTACGTTCTGCCCGAAGAGAGTTCGCCGCTCAGCAAATCGGCCCGCATGAAAACCCAAGAAATTCATTTCGCGGCCACGGGCTTCATTTCCATTGCTTTTTGCGGGCCTTTTGCCGTTGTCAAGACCAAACCCGCCTTTGCAGGAGGTATTGCCGCCGAAATAGACCGGCGCTCGTCCAAAAACATTTTGGGAACCATCGCCGGCGACGATACCATTCTGGTGATTCCCCGCGAAGGCACCGACCGACGCAAGATGTTGCGAACATTGTCAGAGATTTTGCCCATCAACCGCTAATTTCAAATAAATCATAAGACACGTTTCATCTCCCTTTGAGGCCAAGTCAGGCACGAAAGGGAGAGGGGCTTTGCGAATCTATCACTCAAATGGAAACAGAAGAAATTCAAATTGTCATCGCTGACGAAAGGCATCTTCCATACGTTGATACCATCCTGAAGACTATCGAAGAGGCAGCCAAAGTGCGCGGCACCGGCATTGCCAAACGAAGCAACGAATACCTTTCACAGAAAATTCTCGAGGGCAAGGGCATCTTGGCGCTTTGTGGCGACGAGTTCGCCGGTTTTTGCTACATCGAGACTTGGGGAAACAAACAGTATGTGGCCAACTCGGGTCTAATCGTCGTGGAAAAGTTTCGCGGCCACGGCCTGGCCAAGCGCATCAAGCAAAGAGCCTTCGCCCTGTCACGAGAGCGGTTTCCCAATGCCAAGCTTTTTGGCCTTACCACGGGTGCTGCCGTCATGAAAATCAACTACGAGCTGGGATATCGCCCGGTAACCTTCGCCGAACTCACCGATGACGATGCCTTCTGGAAGGGTTGCCAGAGCTGCGTCAACTACCCCATCCTTCAGGAAAAAAAGCGACGTTTCTGCATGTGCACGGCTATGCTTTACGACCCCGAAGAACATATCAAGATTGAAAAGTAAAACCATAAAAAACGAAACACGATGAAAGAGAAAGTAGTATTGGCATATAGCGGAGGTTTGGACACCTCGTTTTGCGTCAAATATCTGAGCGAAGAAAAAGGTTACGAGGTATATACCGCTTTGGCCAACACCGGCGGATTCAGCGCCGAAGAAATTGCTGCTGTCGAGAAGAAGGCTTACCAGTTGGGCGCTGTCAAGCACGTCACCCTCGACATTGCCGAAGACTATTACAACCGGAGCATCCGCTACATGGTTTACGGCAATATCCTCAGAGGCGGCACCTACCCCATTTCGGTAAGTTCCGAACGTACCTTCCAGGCCATCGCCATCATCAACTACGCCAAGTCTATCGGTGCCAAATATGTGGCTCACGGCAGCACGGGTGCGGGCAACGACCAGGTTCGCTTCGACCTCACCTTCCAGATTCTGGCTCCCGAAATCGGCATCATCACCCCTACGCGCGATATGGTGCTGACGCGTGAATATGAGATCAACTATCTGAAAGAGAAAGGCTTCGTAGCCGACTTCAAAAAGATGGAATACTCCATCAACAAGGGTCTTTGGGGAACTTCCATCGGTGGCAAGGAAACGCTGAAATCCAACCAGACCTTGCCCGAAGAGGCTTATCCTTCGCAGGTAGTCAAAAATGGCAGTGAAACGCTCACCATCGATTTCGTCAAGGGAGAGATTAGCGCCGTCAACGGCCAGCCCTTCAACAGCAAAGTGGATGCCATCAGAAAGGTGGAAGAAATCGGCTCGGCCTACGGTCTGGGACGCGACATGCATATCGGCGACACCATCATCGGAATCAAGGGCCGCGTGGGTTTCGAAGCTGCCGGTCCGTTGCTTATCATCAATGCGCACAAGATGCTGGAAAAACACTGTCTGACCAAATGGCAGCAGTATTGGAAAGACCAAATTGGCAACTGGTACGGCATGTTCTTGCACGAAGCCCAGTATCTGGAACCCGTCATGCGCGATATGGAAGCCTTCTTGGAAAGCTCGCAGAAGAACGTTACGGGTAAGGTTATCATCGAATTGCATCCGCATTATTATACCTTGGTCGGCATTGAAAGCGACTACGATTTGATGAAGACCGATTTCGGCGAATACGGCGAAGTGAACAAAGCTTGGGATGCCAACGACATGAAGGGTTTTGTCAAGATCATGGGAAACCAGATGAAGATTTACCAGAACGTGCAGAACCGCGTAGCCAAAAACCAGAACCATGATTAAGGTCGGTATCATTGGCGGG
>CAYRHC010000129.1:3750-5106 GCA_964423935.1 uncultured Bacteroidales bacterium
CTATACGGCCGGAGAATTGCTACGCATACTCATCCATCATCCGCAGACCGAGATTGTCTTTGTCAACAGCTCCAGCAACGCTGGAAACAGCCTCGCATCGGTGCATAGCGGACTGATTGGCGAATGTGAGCTTTGTTTTACCGACGAATTGCCTTTCGAAAAGATTGATGTGCTGTTCATCTGCTCCGGACATGGCGACAGCAAGAAGTTTTTGGAGGCTCACAGTCTGCCTTCGTCGCTGAAAATCATCGACTTGTCTACCGATTATCGCGATGAAAGCAATGGCTTTGTGTATGGTCTGCCCGAGTATCAGCGCAGTCGCATACAAAGCGCTCAGAAGATTGCCAACCCGGGATGTTTTGCCACCTGCATACAGTTGGCACTCTTGCCGCTGGCCAAGGCGCAACTGCTGCAAGACGATGTACACGTGACAGCCATTACGGGGTCCACCGGTGCGGGCGTAAAGCCCTCGGCCACAACCCATTTCAGTTGGCGCAACGACAATATCTCGGTGTACAAGGCCTTTACTCACCAACATCTGATTGAGATTAACCAAACGCTTAAGCATTTGCAGCCCGGTTTTGCATACGAAGTAAATTTTGTCCCCATGCGAGGCGATTTCGCACGCGGCATCTTTGCATCTGTATACACAAAATGCGGCTTGTCCGAGGAAGAGGCAATTGCCTTGTACCGAGACTTTTATCACGATGCGGCCTTTACTTTTGTTACCGATGCTGATATCGACATGAAACAAGTTATCAACACCAACAAGGCCTTGGTTCAGATACGCAAGCACGGCGACAAACTGCATATACTTTCAACCATCGACAACCTAGCCAAAGGCGCTTCCGGTCAAGCCGTCCAAAACATGAACCTGATGTTCGGTCTGGACGAAAAGACGGGCCTCGGCCTGAAGGGCATCGGTTTTTAATTTTTCACCATGAATTTATTCGATGTATATCCTTTGTTCCAAGTGGACATTGTCAAAGGAAAAGGCTGCCACGTTTGGGACTGCAAGGGCCAGGAATATCTCGACCTTTATGGCGGACATGCCGTCATTTCGATAGGCCATGCGCACCCTCATTATGTGGAAATGATCTCCAAGCAGGTGGCTCAGCTGGGCTTTTATTCCAACTCTGTCATTAACAGCCTGCAACGCGAGTTCGCACAGCGTTTGGGCAAGGCCTGCGGCTACGACGACTACAGCTTGTTTCTGGTGAATTCCGGGGCCGAAGCCAACGAAAACGCGCTCAAACTGGCCTCTTTCCATACCGGACGCAAGAAGGTGGGGGCTTTCAAGAAGGCCTTTCACGGTAGGACTTCGGCCGCCGTGCGCGTCACGGACAACCCCAAAAT
>CAYRHC010000130.1:0-5102 GCA_964423935.1 uncultured Bacteroidales bacterium
CTCTTTCAAAGTCGTCAACAACGCCCAAGATGCTGCTTAGAACTTTCTCTCCGCCGTTCTTGATGAGTTCGGCCTTCTCGGCCAAAGTGCGTTTGCGGTAGTTGTCGAATTCCGCACGGGTACGCAGATAGCTGTCGTTAAGCTGCTCGTATTTGCTCTTCCAGTCTTCCTGTGCGGGTTCTTCCTTGGCTGTTTCTTCGGCCGGAGCGGTCTCTTGGGCTTGGTCCTGCTTTTCTGTTTCAGCCTTGGTCTGCTGCTCTGCGGCTACTTTTGCCTGCTGCTCGGCAGTGGCTTTTCCTTGTTCTGTTTCTCGTTTATTGCTCATTATATGTTGATTTTTTGTTTCCATTTTTTGCTTTTTCCCCTATCAAAAACCTTGCCAAGAGACGGCAACTGACAAAGCGTCAGTGGCGCTGCGAAAACAAAGCTTTGCGAAAAAGGCAAGCTTGAATTTAGCGGAGCAAAGAAGCGTCCAGAGCGCAAATGCTGCTCCAGTCTTCCTCGTCGACGGGAACGCCGAAGTTGCCGCCGGCCTGGGCCAGACAATCGATGATGGCTTCGAGACTCTCGTTGTCGTCTTCGGGCAGGATACGCAGCAGAATATAATCCTCGTCCAAGGGCTGATAAGCCAGTTCGTAGTCTTGGGCCAAATCCTTAAATGACGCTTGGTTGCAAGTCTGGGGCAGGCGTATCTTGAGCGTGTCGAAAAAGGCGTTGTTCTCTTGTTCGTAGCCATACACTTCGAGCGCGTCGTTCAGGTAGGCGCACATGCCGTGCAGGCGGGCGGCCAGTTCTTTTCCCGTCTCGATTTCGGGCAGCGCTAGGCTTGGGCTTCCGCTGGCCTGTTTGCTGCAGCAGAACCATTCTCCGTCGCTGGCGAAATAGGCCGTATCCGCTCCCATCGAAGCCGGACTTTTCAGCAGGGGCAAAGCTTGTGCTTGGCAGGATATGATAAAGCGGATACCTTCCTGTTGCAGGCTGTCGCCCAGATCGCTATAGTCTTCCACATTGCCTTCGCAATTGGGGTAGGCAACCACGACGGCCGTATAGCCGCTCTTTCGGCCAAGCAGAGCGGTGTCGCCCAGCGTTATTTTCCGTTGATGTTTTTGTGCGATGGCCCGCAGGATAGCCAGCTCTTCTTTGGCTACATAATTGTCTACCAAGATGTTTGCCTGTTGAGGCAGACTTAAAACGATGGCTTCCAGCGTCTCTTCCAGACTGTGATAGACTCCCATTGCCGGCAGTCCGCTCAATGCTTCAATATTCATAGTGTGTCGGTTCATTGTGCTTCGGATTAAGCTAGCAGATTGATAATTTCATCGCCGAGGCTGGCCAATTTTTCGCCGCCCTGCTCACCGACGATGAAAGTGTTTTCCGTGCCCACGGCCCCGATGCCCTCCAGCACCAGTTTGGGTTCTACGGCCAGCACCATACCCGCCTGCAACTCTTCCTTGATGCGCGGGGCGAGAACGGGCAGCTCGTTGATGACGATTCCCACGCCGTGACCCACGAACTTGGCCTGCTGGCGGCAACCCATAAAATAGGGGTCCATGCCGGCCTTAGTGGCGATGTAGAGGGCTCCTTGGTAGATGTCTTCGCAAAGACGTCCGGGACGCAGATTCTCCTGTATAAAAGCTTGGATATCGAGGGCTGTTTGGTGTGCGCGGTAGGCGATATCGGGCAGCTTGCCAACGCTGAAGCAACGGCTCAGGTCGTCCATGTAGCCGCTGAAATTGCCGCAGAGGTCGACCAATACGCTTTGGCCCTCTTGCAGCGGACGGTCCAGATGAGCACCGATGGGCAGGGAAGGATGACCCTGGCCACCCAAAGCGAAATCGTAGGGTGAACTTACGGCTGCATTCTCGCCGGCCAACACACTGCCCATGTAGGCTTCCATATCGGAACCGTAACAGCGGAACAGCCCCAGGCAACCGCCTTTGCGCATTTGGTATTCCAGCTCGATGCAGAAATCCTTCTCGCTCATGCCCGGACGATAAAATTCAGGAATGTGGCGGTAGACGGCTTCGTGCATCTTGGCCGACTGGCGTATCAGTTCCAATTCGTAGGGGGTCTTGACGCTACGGGCTTGACGCAGCGCCTGGCTGATGTTCTGGAGCTGGCAGCCGGCAAAGGCCTTGGCCAAACGCGCCCATTGCGACTGGGGCAACTCTTCACCCTCCAGACCAAGGCGTTCGGGCAGGGTATAGCCGAGTTCGCGCAGATACTCGCTTATCTGTTCGGGCTTACGCACAAACTGCACATGGTCGGCTGCCAGCTCCAGACTTTCTGCCCTGAAGTCGGACGGACGGCGCACCAAGCACAGTATCTCGCCTTCGAGAGGAATATAACTATAGCCTTGAAAGATACATCCGTGTAGATAATAGGTATTGACGGGGGTGGTCACTAGGCAGGCATCTACCTGCAACTTGCGCATCTGCTCCCTGATTTTCTGTATTCTAAGGGTTCTTTCTGTATTCATCCTAATGTCTTAAATGCCCGCAAAGCTACAAAAAACTTGCCTACGGTCAATAAATCATGCAAGCAAGCTTGACGTTCTGTCTTTGATTTGCATTATCTTTGCCAATCACTAAAAAACATTGCAATGATTAGAGTAGTAGCCGTCCATACGGCAATGGCTTTGGTAGAGCCTTTAAACAAAATCTTCAAGGAATATCTTCCCGAGGTTAAACTGAATCATATCGCAGACGACAGTCTCATCCAAGAAGTGATTGCCAACAACGAGGTGACTCCCGCTGTGCGCCGCCGTCTGCTGGCCTATTATCATACGGCTGCCTCCGCTGGTGCCGATGTGGTGTTCAACTGCTGTTCTTCGGTAGGTGACGTTGCCGACCTGGGCAACACCATTGCGCCCATTCCTGTGTTCCGCATCGATTATCCTATGGCGGTAGAGGCTGTCAACAGCGCCAAGCGTATTGCCGTTATCTCCACTTTGCCTACCACGCTCGATCCTACGCGCCGCCTTTTGGAGTGTGCCGCCAAAGAAGCCGGTAAGGAAGTCGTACTGGTTGACGGTCTGGCCAAGGGCGCTTTCCAAGCCGGTCAGTCGGGCGATAGCGAAACCCACGACCGTCTGATTCGCGAAGCTGCCGAAGCTATTGCCGACAAGGTTGACCTCTTTGTTCTGGCTCAAGGCTCAATGGCCCGTATGGAAAAGAAATTGGCCGAAATTACCGGCAAGCCCGTTTTGTCGAGCCCTGTTTCGGGTGTTATCGGTTTGAAGAAATTCCTGCAGGACCGACATCTCATTTAATCTTATGAAGAAAAGAACCTGGATTCTGGTGATGCTCGTTTTTCTGGGCGTCGTTACCTTTTTGGACAGAATCAACATTACGGTGGCCGGCTCGGCCATCATGCAGGAACTGAACTTGAGTCCCGACCAGTGGGGCTGGATACTGAGTGCCTTTATCCTTTCCTATGGCCTGATGCAGATTCCCATGGGCGCTTTGGGCGACAAGCGCGGACACCGTTCCACCTTGGCCCTGATAGTGCTGTGGTGGTCGGCCTTTACGGCCTTTACGGGCATGGCAGGCGGCTTTGTCAGTCTGATTTTGATACGTTTTATGTTCGGTATAGGCGAGGCCGGTTCTTCGCCATGCTCAACGGGCGTTGTCAGCCGCTGGTTTCCCAAGAAGGAAGTGGGCAAGGCGCAAGGCTTCATCTGGGCTGCCAGCCGTATGGGCGGTGCCTTGACACCTTTTGTGGTGCTACCCGTGCTGGTGCATTTCGGTTGGCGCGCCGCCTTCTATATTTTGGGTGGTGTGGGTGTCGTTTGGGCCATCGTCTGGTATGCATTCTACCGCAATCGTCCTGAACAGATGCACCATATCTCTCAAGCCGAGATTGATGAGGCTCCCGTAAGCCGTATGCAAACCAGCGGCGCACAACTTTCCATTCCTTGGAAAACCTTGCTGTCGTCCAAGCAGTTCTGGTTGGTGCTGTTGATGTATTTCTTCTATGCCTTCGGTTCGTGGTTCTTCTTTTCGTGGTTCCCCACCTTTATGGAATTGGGCCGCGGTTTCGACAAGGGCCAGCTGACCTATGTCATTGCCGTACCTTTCCTGATGAGTATGATAGGCAATATCACGGGCGGTTTCCTTACCGATAAACTGAGTGCCAAATATGGTCTGAAAGTAGGACGTAAGGCTCTGGGCTCCAGCTCTCTGATAGTGTCGGCACTGTTTATGTTCCTGGCGGCATTCATCCCGGGTAAGATGCAAGTCTTCGTTTTCTTGTCGCTGGCTTTCGGTATTATCGATTTGATGTTGCCCAGCGCTTGGGCTTTGTGTATCGACTTGGGCAAGAAATATTCGGGTGCCGTTTCGGGTGCCATGAATACGGCCGGCAATTTGGGCGGTTTTGTCTGCTCGCTTATTTTCGGTTATGTGGTAAGCGCAACAGGCAACTACAACCTTCCTTTGTACATCATTGCGCTGATGCTGGTGATTTCGGCGGTAATCTTCTTGTTTATCGACCCCAGCAAGCAGATTATCAAAGATGACCTTGAATAGCAAAGCTGTTTTGAAAGAAAACATATTTCTGAAAGGTCTGCGCGATGGTATCCCCATAGCTTTGGGCTACTATGCCGTGGGTTTTTCTCTGGGTATTGTGGCCGGTAATGCGGGATTGACGGCTCTGGGCGGGTTCATCACCAGTTTCTTCACCCGCGCCTCGGCGGGCGAATACGGGGCTTATACCCTGATTGCCGCTGCGGCCAGCTATGTGGAGGTGGCTTTGATGTGCGTGGTGACCAACTTGCGCTATCTGCTCATGAGTACGGCCTTGTCGCAGAAGTTCTCCAAAAGTACCTCGATGCTCAAACGTGCGCTGGTGTCGCTATGCATCACCGATGAGGTGTTTGGCATTTCCATTGCGTATCCCGGCAAGCTCGCACCCAGCTATACCTTCGGCGCGGCTATTATCTCGACGCTGTTCTGGGCTTTGGGCAGCATGTCGGGCATTGTGGCCGGCAACGTGTTGCCGGCCAACATCGTGTCGGCCTTCAGTGTGGCGCTTTACGGCATGTTTCTGGCCATCATCGTGCCGCCGGCTCGCCGCGACAAGGCTGTGGGAGTGGCGGTGGC
>CAYRHC010000131.1:0-5054 GCA_964423935.1 uncultured Bacteroidales bacterium
CTCGGGATACTCAACACATTCGATACTCTTGATGTTGTTTTGAGCCAAAATGGCAGCGGGGCCACCGATGGAACCGAGGTAGAAACCGCCGTGCTTGTGGCAAGCGTCGGTGACACATTGGGCACGGTTACCCTTGGCAAGCATAACGAGGCTACCGCCATGCGACTGGAATAAATCTACGTAGGGGTCCATACGGCCGGCAGTGGTGGGGCCCATGGAGCCGCAAGCCATACCGGCAGGAGTCTTGGCAGGACCAGCGTAATAGATGGGATGGTCTTTGATGTATTGAGGAAGATCTTGACCGGCATCGAGACGTTCTTTTAACTTGGCATGCGCGATGTCGCGACCAACAATGATGGTTCCGTTAAGCGAAAGACGGGTACCGATGGGATATTTGGAAAGTTCTTGGCAAACTTCGCGAATAGGACGGTTCAGGTTGATGGAGACAGCGTTGCCTTCGCCGGCATTGCGAAGAGCTTCGGGGATGAGTTCGTAGGGCTTGTCGTCCATTTTCTCAATCCAGATACCGTCTTTGTTAATCTTGCACTTGATGTTGCGGTCGGCTGAGCAGGAAACACCCAGGCCCACAGGGCAGGAAGCACCGTGACGAGGCAGACGAATGATGCGAACATCGTGGGCAAGGTATTTGCCGCCAAACTGGGCACCCAAGCCGATTTTGTAAGCTTCTTGCAGCACTTGCTTTTCGAGTTCGATATCACGGAAAGCACGGCCGGTTTCATCGCCGGTAGTGGGAAGATTATCGTAATAATGGGTGGAGGCCAACTTGACGGTGAGCAGGTTCTTCTCGGCAGAAGTGCCGCCGATAACGAAAGCGATGTGATAAGGAGGACAAGCCGCCGTACCCAAAGATTTCATTTTCTCCACCATAAAGGGAACGAGTTTGGCAGGGTTCAGCAAGGCCTTGGTTTCCTGATAGAGATACGATTTGTTGGCAGAGCCGCCGCCCTTGGTGACGCAGAGGAAACGGTATTCCATACCTTCGGTAGCTTCGATGTCGATTTGGGCGGGAAGGTTGCATTTGGTATTCACTTCCTCGTACATGGAGAGCGGGGCGTTCTGGCTATAACGCAGATTCTCTTCGGTATAGGTCTTGAAGACTCCCAAGGAAAGAGCCTCCTCGTCGCAATAGCCGGTCCATACCTGCTGGCCTTTTTCGCCGTGGATGATAGCGGTGCCGGTATCCTGACACAAGGGAAGTTTGCCTTTGGCGGCCACTTCGGCATTGCGAAGGAAAGTCAGAGCAACGTATTTGTCGTTCTCGCTGGCCTCTGGGTCGTTCAAAATCTTGGCAACCTGAAGATTATGCGAACGGCGCAAAAGGAAAGAAACATCGCGGAAAGCGGCGTTGGCCATCGCCGTAAGGCCTTCTTTCTGCACTTTCAGGATGGGGTGCCCTTCGAATTCGCCCACAGAGACATAGTCTTTGGTGAGCAGATAATACTCGGTTTCATCTTTGCCCGTTTGGAACATGGGGGCGTACTTGAATTCTACCATAGCTTTTTGTTTATAATGTTATCGATTATTTTCTGTAAAATCCTCCGTATCAGAGAGTTCATCATATTTCTGGAAAAGGAAATCGTTGTAGGGGAAACGCGTGATATGAATGGCCTTCACCCTATCGTAAACCAGTTGTTTGAAAGCCTCGATATTGGTGCGTTCGGTGGCCGAGATGAAGATACAGTTGTCGGGGTTCATTTTCGACATCCAAGTCTGTTTCAAATCGTCGAGCGACATGTTCTCGCGCTTGAGCGGACTGAGGTCGTCTTCGTCTTTGCGGACATAGGTAAAAGCATCTATTTTGTTGAAGACCAAGATAATAGGCTTATCATTAGCGCCAATTTCCTCCAATGTACGGTTCACCACTTCTATCTGTTCCTCGAAACTGGGATGCGAAATGTCCACCACATGCAGCAGCAAATCGGCCTCGCGCACTTCGTCCAGCGTCGACTTGAAGGATTCCACCAAATCGTGAGGCAACTTGCGGATAAAGCCGACAGTATCGCTGAGCAGGAAAGGCAGGTTATCGATAATCACCTTGCGCACCGTGGTATCGAGGGTGGCGAACAGCTTGTTCTCGGCAAAGACATCCGACTTGCTCAGGGCGTTCATCAGTGTTGATTTGCCCACATTGGTATAGCCCACCAGGGCCACGCGAACCATCTTGCCACGATTGCTGCGCTGCACGGTTTTCTGCTTGTCGATGCGCTGCAATTCACGCTTGAGCTGCGCAATTTTATCCAGGACGATACGGCGGTCGGTTTCTATCTGGGTCTCACCGGGACCACGAAGGTTCACGCCACCACCGCCCCGCTGACGTTCCAAGTGCGTCCACAGACGGGTCAGTCGCGGCAAAAAGTACTGATACTGCGCCAGTTCCACCTGCGTTTTGGCATGGGCCGTCTTGGCTCTGTCGGCAAAGATGTTCAATATGAGGCTGGTACGGTCGAGTATCTTCACCTTGAGCACATCATCGAGGTTCTTGAGTTGCTTGGCCGTCAGGTCATCGTCGAAAATAACCAAGGTGATGTCGTTTTCTTCCACATAATCCTTGATTTCCTGCAATTTACCGGGACCGACTATGGTACGCGGATTGGGCGCATCCAGCCGCTGCACGAAACGTTTCACGGGCGTAGCACCGGCCGTTTCGGCCAGAAAAGCCAGCTCGTCGAGATACTCGTGGCATTTCTGTTCGTCCTGCAAAGGCGTTATCAGACCCACCAAAAGGGTCTTTTCAATGTTTTGTTCTTCTGTTATATCAGTTGTCTGCTTCATCGTTGGGGTCATTTTCTTCATGACGGTCGTTTTCGTCCGGGGCCACACACAGCACAAACTCGCCACGGGGCTGATTGTCCGTAAAATAGGCTATCAGCTCGGAGAGGCTGCCGCGTCGGGTTTCCTCGAATTTCTTACTAATCTCGCGCGTCACCGAGGCCTGACGCTGAGGGCCGCAAACTTCGGCTAGCTGCTGCAAGGTCTTGAGTACCCTGAAGGGCGATTCGTAGATGATAAAAGTCACGCTCAGCGCGGCCAGTTCCTTGAGTCTGGTCTGACGACCCTTCTTGACGGGCAGGAAGCCTTCGAAAAAGAAACGGTCGTTGGGCAAAGCCGAAACCACCACGGCGGGGATAAGGGCGGTTGCTCCCGGCAGACATTCCACTTCGAGGCCCATTTGCACGCAACGGCGTAAGAGCAGAAAGCCCGGGTCGGATATGCCAGGCGTGCCGGCATCGGTAATCAGGGCGATGTTCTCGCCGGCCTGCACGCGCTGTGCAAAAGCGTCTACTGTCTTGTGTTCGTTGAATTTATGATACGACAGCATGGGCGTATGGATATCGAAATGTTGCAAGAGGTGCGAGCTGGTACGCGTGTCTTCGGCCAGAATCAAGTCGGCTTCCTTGAGCAAGCGTATGGCGCGCAGCGTCATGTCTTCCATATTGCCCACCGGCGTGGGTATCAAACTGAGTTTTGCCATCTGTTAGCCCTTGAAATGTTTCTCTATCATAGACAGGAAATCGCGTACTGTGGGCGATTCCTCGTCCCATTGGTAAGTGCCGAGATAGTCGGCGGCATCCTCCCATGATTCCATTTCGTCGATGGCCGACATAAGCTGCATAAAGGCATCCCGGTCGTTGTCGAGCAGCTCGCGCTGATAGCGGAAACGGTCGTTCAGGCTCAGGGAATGGCTGAGGTCGGCAAAACGACGGGCAGCCAGTTCGTTCTGCAAACGGCGTTGGTTCATATTCTTTTCGTAATGCTCGGCCAAAGAATCGGGACGCTCCTGCGGACGATTATCGCACGCGGGCCGGGGCTGCGGTGCGGGCTCGGGCTCTTGCACCGGTGCGGGTGCGGGTTCATGCACCGGTTCGGGAGTCGGTTCCGGTTTGGGTTCCGGTTCAGGCCGCGGTGCTTCGGGTTCGGAAGTCGGTTCGGAAGTCGGTTCGGGTTCCACATTCCGTTCTACCGACAGCCGGCCTATTTCCAAACGGATGGCTTCGATTTCCTCTATCATCGCCTGCATCATCGCCTGCAGGTTTTCCATATGTCGCAATATTTCTTCCATACCTACACGAAATTGTTTTGTCATAAGCTGTTTCTGCAAAAATATACAAAGATAGTGTGTTCGTCCGCATTTTCAAAAACTTAATCTACAGACTGTTTTCGAGAAAGGATGCGATGTCCTGCAGCAATTCGCGCGTGGGCTTGTCTACCCTATTGGTCATCAAAACCACGATGCAGCGAGCGGAGGGAAGGCTGTAGTAGCCGGCGTAGCAACGCACCCCATACATAGAACCCGATTTAAGACGCAGTTCGCCAGGAAGGTTCGGCTTTAGGCCGCGCACGGTACCTTCATGGCCCACAAGGGGCAAGGAAGCGACATAGGCCTCTGTCCAGCGGCTCTGCTGCGACATATAGCGCAGCATATCGGCCAAGGCTCGGGGCGAAAAGGCCGTTTGAGGTGCCAGACCGCAGGCATCGCGCAGCTGACAGGCACGCATATCGATTCCCTTGTCTTGCCAAAAAGACGTAAGCGCCTGCAAGCCGTCGCCGGCAGACAAAGGCAGGGAAGTTCCCAAATACCAGGCGCAATGGCGCGCCAGGTATTCGGCCGCCAGGTTGTGGCTACGCTTGTTGACCAGCGCGATAATCTCAGACAAGGGCAGCGAACGCTGACGATGTAACAGGCCGGGAAGGGCGGACAGACAGGATTGCAGGGACGCCGGCGAGCGTAGCGAGTCGGGCACCTGCCAATAGACGACACCCTGGTCGAAGGGCAAAGGATGGTCGATAACGACACCTTGACTTCGAAGATGTTCCTGCCAAAGCCAGCGTAAGCTCGCCGGTGGATTGGGGTTGTCGGCGCGTACACGAAAAGAGTTGCGTCCGGCAGGGATGCTGCCATAAATGGCACGCCGGGTAGCGTAAGGGGCACCGTACACATAGGCACTGTCCTTGTTGTTGTCGGCAGCGATGGCCTGCACATCAAAACTATAGGCCGGAAGATGGGGATACACCGATTGTATCGACACGCGCTC
>CAYRHC010000132.1:0-4960 GCA_964423935.1 uncultured Bacteroidales bacterium
CATCCGTTATCTCGTTGTACGTATTGTACGTGGGATATCCCCCCGCGTCGGAAGGCCGGTCAATAATGCCGGCAGCTACACCGGCCACACTTCCCCGCTTGGTAGCCGTGCCGGTACGCACTTCCTCAATGATGCGAGCATCCACCGCATCGCGCGGAAAAGCGCCCGCCCCGGCCAACACGCTGGTGTAGGCATCGGCAGCGGTCTGGGTGGTCACCGGGTCGGGCACCTCGAAAGGTCCGGAAGCCAGCAGTTTCGACTTGGCGATACCCCTTTTGGTATACTCATCGGTATGCAGTCCGTTGAAGTTGTTCTGGGTGAAACCCGTATTGCCCACCATCACGTTGCCCGACATCCACCATTGGGGAATCTGGGTGGTTTTCTGTCCGCCGTTGAAGGAAGCGCCCACAAAGTACGAAGTTTTGGTGGACGGATAGGCTGGGCCGGGTTTGTAGTAGTTGTTCACAAAGTTCACCCGGTGGGTCTTGCCTTCGAGCATATCGCCGCCGTAGCAAGCCGTGGCACCGCCCCAGTTGTAGTTGACATTGTTCACATAGTCTATCAGCACGTTGATATCGTTGCTGCGAGCACCGTTAAAACGGGGCGAGCGGCTCTTGTTGTGCGCCAACAGATTGTGATGATAGGTAGCCGTCTGACCACCCCATTGCGAGCCGAAACCGCGGCTACCCTTACCATGGCCGGCATCGTAGAGACCCTCGTGCACCAGGCACCACTGCACCGTGGTGAGTGTGTTGTCGTAGATGGTCATGTTTTCTTCGCCCGACCAACCGAAAGTGCAGTGGTCGACAATCCAGTTGCTGGCGTTTTCTATGCCGATGGAGCCGCCTTCGATAAAGCTGGTGCTACCATCTTCGTTCTCGTTCAGGCCGATGCGCATACGCAAGTGACGAATGACCATATTCTGGCAACCGCCCAAGTTCACCTTGGCACCACGTATGCAGATACCGTCACCGGGCGCCGTCTGACCGGCGATGGTCGTACCGGCCTTGCGCGAACAGCGCAGCGGCGATTCCAGTTGGATAACGCCCGACACACGGAACACCACCGTGACGGGTTCGTTGGCGTATTGCGACAAGGCCCAGCGCAGACTGCCCTCGCCGGAGTCGTTGAGGTTGGTCACTTCCACCACCTGGCCGCCACGTCCGCCGGTGGCCCATTTACCATAACCTTCGGCTGTTGGGAAGGCGGGTACGGCAGCACGCGCTGCTGTGCCCAAGCACAGCAGCGCGGCCAAAATCAACAGCAACTTGATTCTATTCATATCATAAAAAAGATCAACTTAGTTGTTCATGCATGGCAGCAGCGGCACGTCGGCCGTCACCCATAGCCAAAATCACGGTGGCACCGCCGCGCACGATATCGCCACCGGCAAAGATGGTCGGAATGGACGAACGCATATTGTCATCCACCACGATGGTGCCCTTGCGCGAAATTTCCAGGCCTTCCACCGACGAAGGAATCAGCGGGTTGGGCGAAACACCCACGCTCACAATCGCCAAATCCACATCAATCAATTCCTCGGCTCCGGGAATAGGCACAGGCTTGCGGCGGCCCGAAGCATCGGGTTCACCCAGTTCCATCTTTTGCAGACGCATCTGCGTAACGAAGCCTTTCTCATCGCCCAAATATTCGATGGGATTGTGCAAGGTCATGAATTCCACGCCCTCTTCCTTGGCATGCTTCACTTCTTCCAAACGGGCCGGCATTTCCTCTTCGCTACGACGATAGACAATCATGGCACGTTCCGCACCCAGACGTTTGGCCGTACGCACCGAGTCCATGGCCGTATTGCCACCGCCGATAACAGCCACCTTCTTGCCGAAAGGCACAGGCGTATCGCTCTCGGGATTGGAAGCGTCCATCAAATTGACACGGGTCAAGTATTCGTTCGACGAGAGGATGTTCAACAAGTTCTCGCCGGGGATATTCATAAAGTTGGGCAGACCGGCACCCGAAGCCACGAAAATACCGTCGAAACCTTCGGCCTTGAGATCGTCCATGGTCAGGGTCTTACCGATGATGACATCTTTGTGGAAGGTGACACCCATCTTGCGGAGGTTGTCAATCTCCACATCCACGATGGCGTTGGGCAGACGGAACTCGGGAATACCATATTTAAGCACACCGCCAATTTCGTGAAGTGCCTCGTAAACGGTAACATCGTAGCCATACTTGGCCATATCGCCGGCAAAAGACAGACCCGAAGGGCCGGAACCCACCACAGCCACTTTCTTGCCGTTCTTGGGAGCCATTTCAGGCAAGGAAATCTGACCGCTTTCACGCTCATAATCAGCAGCGAAACGTTCCAGATAGCCGATAGCCACTGCGGGCTTGCCCAGCTTTTGGGTATAGAAGCACTTGGATTCGCATTGTTTTTCCTGCGGACATACACGGCCGCAGACAGCCGGCAGCGCACTGGTCTGTTTCAAAACCTTGGCAGCCTCCAGAAACTCACCTCGTTCGATGTTCTTGATAAAGCTGGGGATGCTGATTTCCACCGGGCAACCCGTCATACAGGTAGGATTGGCACAGTCGAGACAACGCTTGGCTTCCTGCATGGCCTGTTCTTTGGTCAGGCCCTGATTCACTTCTTCACGGTTGTGGCTACGATAATCGGCAGCCAGTTCGTTCATGGCCACACGCGGCATATCGGTGCGGTCTTTGGCCTTCATGCTCTTGCGCAGTGCCTCGCGCCATGCTTCCTGACGGGCTGCTGCTATCTTTTCTTCTTTCGTCATCATTATCCCAGTTTTTTCATTTCTTCTTTTTCGTATTCCTTGTAAGTGCCCATGCGTCGCATCATGCCGTCCCAGTCAACCTGATGGGCGTCGAACTCGGGGCCGTCCACGCAGACGAACTTGGTCTGGCCGCCGACGCTTACGCGGCAACCGCCGCACATACCCGTACCGTCCACCATGATGGTGTTGAGCGACACCACCGTCGGAATTTCGTATTTTTTGGTCAACAGCGAGCAGAACTTCATCATGACGGCGGGGCCGATAGCCACGCAGAGATCTACCTTTTCGCGCAGGATAACAGATTCTATACCATTGGTAACCAAACCTTTCTCGCCATACGAACCGTCGTCGGTCATGACGATTACTTCGTCGGAATATTTTCTGATTTCGTCTTCGAGGATAATCAAATCTTTGTTACGGGCGGCCATCACGGTGATAACGCGGTTGCCGGCAGCCTTCATAGCCTGTACGATGGGAAGCAGCGGAGCCATGCCCACACCACCGCCGGCGCAGACCACCGTTCCGAACTTGTCTATATGGGTAGCCTTACCCAGCGGGCCTACGATGTCGGCAATTTCGTCGCCCACTTCCAGACGACAAAGTTTGTTGGTGCTGAGTCCGACCTTTTGAACCACCAAGGTGATGGTGCCTTTTTCGGTATCAGCCTGTGATATGGTGAGCGGAATGCGTTCGCCCTTCTCGTCTACCCTTACGATAACAAAATGTCCGGCTTTGCGCGCGCGGGCAATCAACGGAGCCTCTACTTCAATCTGGGTAACCAGTTGGGAGAACTCCTTCTTACTGACAATCTTGTTCATTAGCTATTATTTTTAAAGCGTATAATTATTCATTACACGCAGCTTTTTCATTTCAAGGCGCAAAATTAGAAAAATTATTCCGAAAAAAAGAGCTAGCTTTACGGCGAATTTACAAAATAAACAAATGTCTGATTTCAAAGCAGTTATTTTCGACTTAGACGGCACACTTATCAATTCCATCCCCGATATAGCCAACGCCTGTAACGCCGCCATGGCCGCACGCAATCATCCCTTGCATACTTATGAAGAATATAAGCAATTGGTAGGCAAAGGTTTACGCGATTTATGCCGCCGCGCGCTGCCCTCCGATATGCAAAACGAAGACGAAATCGAAACCTGTCTGGCCCTGCTCATGAAATATTATCTGGCCCATCCCTGCGACTACACACAAGTGTACCCGGGTATGGAAGATGTGCTGGCCGCGCTGCGCGCTGCGGGACTCAAGCTGGCCGTGCTGTCCAACAAAGCCGATGTTCTGAGCCGCCTTATCATCGAACGCCTGGGGCTGAACCCCTACTTTGATATGGTCAGCGGACTGCGCGAGGGCTTTCCCCGCAAACCTGCTCCCGACAGCGGACTTTGGATGCTCTCCGAACTGGAAAAGGCAGCAGGTTGCGCCATCGCACCCGGTGAAGTACTCTATATCGGCGACAGCGGCGTGGATATGCAAACGGCCCACAACTGCGGCTTCTACGCACTGGGCGTGAGCTGGGGTTTCCGCAGCGAAGAAGAGCTCAGAAACAACGACGCTGCACAGGTGATCCACCAGTGCAGCGACATTCTAAAAATAGCCGGAATCCGGTAAACAATTATCCGGACTCCGGTAAACCCGCTATTTTGTTGTCATATTGAGCAAGGGTACAGCATCGCCCATCATATATTGGGGCAGCTTGCCGTCCCACTTCTGTACCATTTCGTAATTAATCAAGTTGGGATTCTTGGCAAGAGCGTCGGCACGCACCTTGATAGCCTTGGCGTCGGCCTCGGCGGCAATCACCTTCTGATTGGACTCTTCCTGAATACGGATGGTGTTGTTCTTGGCCTTCAAAGCTTCCTGTTCGGCCACCTGCTTGGCCACGATAGCCTGTTCAAATGCATCATCGTAGTCGATGTTGACAATCTGCAAGGCGATGTTGCGGAAATATTTCTGGGAAAGCTGCTCTGACAGACGTTTTTCCACCTGTCCGCGCACATTGTCGCGGTTTTCCACTATCTCGGCAGCATTGAAAGTACCGATAACATCCTTCACCACGCCATAGACAACCGGCGTGATAATTTTTTCCTGGAAACTGAGGCCGACTTCGGTATAGAGGGCAGGCACATTGTCCGGAATGACATCAAAGTTGAGCACGTACTGTATTTCGGCACTCTGGATATCTTTGG
>CAYRHC010000133.1:0-4951 GCA_964423935.1 uncultured Bacteroidales bacterium
AAGTGGCATCTTTGGTTTCCAGCGTGATATCCTTGGCGGGGAAGGCTTTGGCGGCTTCCACATAGGTGTCGATTTCGTAGTTCATGCAGCATTTCAGCTTGGCGCACTGGCCTGCCAATTTCTGCGGATTCAGACTCATATCCTGGCAGCGGGCGGCGTTGGTGGACACCGATACGAAGTTGCTCATCCATGACGAACAGCACATTTCGCGTCCGCAGGGACCGATGCCGCCGATGCGTCCGGCTTCCTGGCGTGCGCCTATCTGCTTCATTTCAATGCGGATATGGAAAGCGTCGGCCAATACCTTGATGAGCTCGCGGAAGTCTACGCGGCCGTCGGCTATGTAGTAGAAGATGGCCTTGTTGCCGTCGCCCTGATACTCGACATCGCCTATTTTCATGTCCAGATGTAGGCTCTCGGCGATTTTGCGCGAACGCAACATGGTGTCGTGTTCCTTGGCCTTGGATTCTTCGTATTTCTCCATATCGGCCGGACGGGCCTTGCGATAGATGCGTTTGGGCTCCTGGTCGAAACGGTAGCGCGTCTTCTTCATTTGCTTGAGTACCAGCTGCCCGGTGAGACTCACTTGACCGATGTCGTGACCCGGGGCCGACTCTACAGCCACCCAATCGCCTTTGCGCAGGTCTATCTTGTTGCTGTTCAGATAATAGCCTTTGCGGGTGTTCTTGAACTGAACCTCAACAAAATCAGTAGCAGACTGCGCCTCGGGCAGGTCGCAAAGCCAGTCGAAGGTATTGAGTTTCTTTAGGGTGACACCGCTGCTTCCCTTGATGTTCATCAGAAAGCCGGTATTTTGCAGTTTGTATTCCATAATGTCATTTCTTGAATAAAAGTATCGCCTTGAGCGCCAGGTCGAAAAAGACCATACGCGCATTGACGTTCTGTTCTATATGTCGTTCGGCCTCTTCGAATTCGGCCATAAATGCTTTTACGTTTCTTTCGTTGATAAAGGGGAAGAACTTCGACGAGAAGGCTTCCTGGTCGGGCTGCAGGTAATTGAGCTGAGGCTCGCGCCAGTTCATGATGAAGTTTTCCCTGATAAGTTTCTGCGCATATTGGCAGAATTGCTTTTGCCGTTCGCGTCCGGTTTTGGCCATCTCTTCCGACCACAATTTGAGGTCGATGAGGCTGTTCTGCTTTTCCAGCTTTTTGGCCGGCGAAAAGTTGGCGATGGTGTAGGCTCCGCGCATACAGCGGATAAACTGGTCGAGTAGCGCTTTCTGCTCGGCACTGTCCTGAACCACTTGCCGAAGACGCGTCCACGAACCTTCGCCCAGACGGACGTAAGCCTGAGCCTGATGGGCATCCAGTTGGGGATATTGCCTTTGCAGCGCTGTCTGCAAGGCTTCCGGCTCGATGCGGCCCACTTTGAGCAGTTGACAGCGTGAATAGATGGTGCCGATAAGTTTGTCTACCTGCTCGCAAACCAGCAGAAATACGGTGTTTTGCGGCGGTTCTTCTATGATTTTAAGCAATTTGTTGGCGCACGCGGGATGCATTTTTTCGGGCAACCATATCACCATGCACTTGTAATCGCTCTGGTAGGCTTTGAGCATAAGTTTGCGCAGGATCTCGCCGCTTTCCTTCTCGTAAATCTGCCCTTGGGCATTGTTGGCCCCGATGCGGTCCATCCACTGGTTATAACTGAAGTAGGGGTCGCTGAGCAGCTGCGCACGCCATTGTTGGATGAAATTGTCGCAAACGTAGTCGCCGCTGGAAGGCTTGAAAATGGGGTAGGCGAAGTGCAGGTCGGGATGGGCCAGCCGGTTGAATTGCTGGCAGGAGGGACAAGTGCCGCAGGCGTCTTGCGGGCCGCGGTTGCTGCAGCAGAGGTAGCGTGCAAAAGCCAGTGCGAGCGGTAGCTTGCCGGTCCCTTCGGGCCCGGCAAGCAACAGCGCATGCGGCACTTTGTGCTCATGCACATAGTGCCGCAGGTGTTCCTTGACCTGCTCCTGTCCTATGATATCCTTGAAATACATTGTACCAAACTGTCTTTAACCAACATGAAACTGTCGCGATAGCAAGCCTTCAGCGGCACCGAAGGCGGCGAATCCATCTTGAGCGGGTCGATGGCCTGTCCGTTCATATACACCCTGAAATCGAGGTGCGGTCCGGTGGACAAACCCGTCGAGCCCACATAGCCTATCACGTCGCCCTGCGAGACTTTCTGCCCCACGGCCAGGCCTTTGGCAAAGCCCTTGAGGTGCATGTAGGTGGTAGTATAGGTGCCGTTATGCTTGATGGTGACATAATTGCCGCCGCCGTTTTTCTGATAGCCTTTCTTGATGACCACACCCGCACCGATGCTCATCACCGGAGTCCCCGAAGGTGCTGCATAATCAACCCCATGATGCGGACGGCGTATGCGCAGTACCGGATGCATACGGCCGTTGCTGAACTTGGAACTGATGCGCGAATACTTGAGCGGCGCTTTCAGGAAGGCACGCCGCAAGTTCACGCCGTCGGCATCGAAATAGTCGCGGTAACCGTCCTGCACGAAGGGTATGGCGTAATAGTCGCGGCCCTCGCTGTGAAAAAGGGCGGCGTGAATATCGCCCAAGCCCACCGAAACACTGTCATCGATGAAATACTCATCGTAAAGCACTTTGTAGTAATCGCCGCTCTGGATGGCGAAAAAGTCGATTTGCCAAGCGTAGATGTCCGACAGGGCAAAGGTCAGGTTGACATTGCTGTGGTTGTCTTGCAAGCTCTGCCAAAGCGACGATTCAATAACCCCCTGGCAGCTTTGCCGGCGGCAGCAGACTTCTTTTTGGCTGTGATAGACACGGATGCTGTCGTTGAAATCGAATACCACAAAGTCGGTAAGGCTTTCGCGATACAGAAAGTAACGCAGGCGGGGCAGGCTGTCGCGGGTGCAAAGGCCGATGTACTGGTGGCCGGCAACCAGGTGCCGCACGTCAAACACCGGTTTGGAAATGCGGGCGGTCCGGTCGATGGTGAGAGCAGATACCCCGTAGCGCCCCAAAAGTGTCGACAAGCTGCTGCCGTCGGGTACCCGGCCTTCGTGCATATCGAGCGTATCGATGCGGATGCCCATGAAATAACGCGCCGGGTCTTCCGTCGGCTCGGCGGTGGTGTCGGAAGCGTGGGAGTTGAGACCCTGGTCCGGACTCAGACATCTGACCAAGATGCCGACAAGGGCTATCAGCACTGCGGCAGCGAGCAGGTAACGCAGGGTTTTGGCAATTTGTTGGGGCTTGTGTATATGAAGAGGCATTTTATTCCGTATAGAGCTTCTAAAAAGAGTGCTAAGGTAAGCAAAAGTGCGCAATAATCTCCCTATCTTTGCACTCAAATTTTAAAAGATGAGGAAAGTATTACGTATCTCCCTGATGCTGATAGCATTGTGTCTGCTGATGATGGCTTGTGCAACGCCATGCAACTGCGGATAAAACCGGCTGATAAATTATTATTTCTTATTTGATTATTTGTCGGAAAAGAGTACTTTTGCGCCGAATTACGGAATAAAAGAAAAAAGTATTTATTAACCAAGAACCTTGCTTTTTGAGGTTCATAATTTTCTAACACAATGATTAAAGTAGGTATTAATGGTTTCGGCCGTATCGGACGTTTCGTTTTCCATGCCGCCCAGACAAGAAAAGACATTGAAATTGTAGGTATCAACGACCTGTGTCCCGTTGACTATTTGGCTTATATGCTCAAATACGACACCATGCACGGTGCTTTCGAAGGAACTATCGAAGCTGATGTTGAGAACAGCAAACTCATCGTTAACGGCAAATCTATCCGTGTTACCGCTTGCAAAGATCCTAACGAACTCGCTTGGAACGAAGTAGGTGCCGAATATGTAGTTGAATCTACCGGTTTGTTCCTTACCAAGGAAAAGGCTCAGGCTCACATCAACGCCGGTGCCAAGTATGTAGTTATGTCCGCTCCTTCCAAGGACGACACGCCTATGTTTGTTTGCGGTGTTAACTTTGACAAATATGTAAAGGGTACCCAGTTTGTATCCAACGCTTCTTGCACCACCAACTGCTTGGCTCCTATCGCCAAGGTGCTGAACGACAAGTGGGGCATCACCGAAGGTTTGATGACCACCGTTCACTCTACCACCGCTACCCAGAAGACCGTTGACGGTCCTTCGCTCAAAGACTGGCGTGGTGGCCGTGCTGCCAGCGGCAATATTATTCCCTCATCTACCGGTGCTGCCAAGGCTGTAGGTAAGGTTATCCCCGAACTGAACGGCAAACTTACCGGCATGTCTATGCGTGTTCCTACCTTGGATGTATCTGTAGTTGACCTGACCGTTAATTTGGCTAAGCCTGCCAAGTATGATGAAATCTGCGCTGCCATGAAGGCTGCTTCTGAAGGCGAACTCAAGGGCGTTCTGGGTTATACCGAAGATGCCGTTGTTTCTTCAGACTTCCTGGGTGACACCCGCACTTCTATCTTCGACGCCAAGGCCGGTATCGCTCTTACCGACACCTTCGTAAAGGTTGTTTCATGGTACGACAACGAAATCGGTTACTCTAACAAGGTGCTCGAACTCATCGCCCACATGGCTAAGGTTAACGCATAAATTTTGCACAACCGAGCATAAAGAAGGCGTGCCGTGGTTTTGCTGCGGCACGCTTTTTTGTCTGAATTTCGGTGATATTTCAAGCGATGAACTTTCCAGACTATCCACAAGACTGCAACCTGTTGGTGGTGCTCGGCCCGACGGCCTGTGGCAAGACGGCCTATGCTGTGCAGTGGGCCGCACGCATCGGTGCTGAAATCATCTCGGCCGACTCGCGTCAGGTGTACCGTGGCATGGATATCGGCACAGGCAAGGATTTGTCGGAATACACGCTGCCCGATGGACGAAGGGTGCCGTATCATCTTATCGACATCTGTCCCGCCGGCAGTAAATACAATGTCTACGAGTTCTAACGCGACTTTGTGCAGG
>CAYRHC010000134.1:0-4920 GCA_964423935.1 uncultured Bacteroidales bacterium
AGATGTCACCATTCCTTTGGCTTTCTCCAAATGCGAGAGCGAAGGACGCTACGAGAATTTTGTCAAAGCGGCCAATCAGCTGCATTCCGACAAGAATCTCGGCTACGAAGTCAGGGGTTACTCTTTTGACGATACCGATGTGTACAAAACCATCGAAGGCGCTTCCTATGTATTGCAAACCTACCCCGACAAGAAGCTGACGGCTTATATTGACAGCGTGCTGGAGATTGTGGCTGCCGCTCAAGAAAGCGACGGTTATCTCTACACCGCCCGCACGATGAATCCGGAGCATCCCCACGAATGGGCTGGCGACCGACGCTGGATCAAGGACGAAGACTTAAGCCATGAACTCTACAACTTGGGCCATATGGTGGAAGGTGCCATCGCGCACTACCAGGCCACCGGCAAACGCAACTTCCTTGATATTGCCATCCGCTACGCCGACTGCGTGGTTCGTGAAGTGGGCAGTGGCAGCGGTCAGGCACGCGTAGTGCCGGGCCACCAGATTGCCGAAATGGCACTGGCCAAGCTGTATGTGGTCACCGGTGAAAAGAAATATCTCGACGAAGCCAAGTTCTTCTTGGACGAACGTGGCAAGACCGAATTCCGTGATGAGTACAACCAGACCCATCTGCCCGTGCTTGAGCAGAGTGAAGCGGTGGGCCATGCCGTGCGCGCCGCCTATATGTATGCCGGAATGGCCGATGTGGCCGCCCTTACCGGCGACAAGGACTACATCGATGCCATCGACCGCATTTGGGACAACATTGTTTCCAAGAAGCTCTACATCACCGGCGGTATCGGTGCCACCAACAGCGGCGAAGCCTTCGGCGAGAACTACCAGTTGCCCAACATGAGCGCATACTGCGAAACCTGCGCCGCCATCGGCAATGTGTATGTGAACTACCGCATGTTCCTGCTGCATGGTGACAGCAAATATTACGATGTACTGGAACGCACCCTCTACAACGGTCTTATCAGCGGCGTATCGCTGGAAGGCAACGGGTTCTTCTACCCCAACCCGCTGGAATCTATGGGACAACACCAACGTCAGGAATGGTTCGGCTGTGCCTGCTGTCCCTCCAACATCTGCCGCTTCATTCCCAGCGTACCCGGTTATGTGTATGCCGTCAAGGACGATGCTCTGTATGTGAACCTGTTCATGTCCAACACCATGACCAACAAGGTTCTGGGCAAGAACGTCACCATCAGTCAAAAGACTTCCTATCCTTGGAACGGCGATGTTGAAATCAGCATAGACAAGACTTCCCTGGGCAAGAAAATGGCCCTCAAGGTTCGCATTCCCGGTTGGGTCAAGGGAGAACCGGTTCCCTCCGACCTTTACAGCTACACCGACGGCAAACGCCTGGGTTATAGTGTCACTTTGAACGGCAAAGCCGTAGAAGGCACGACGGAACAAGGATACTTCACCATTCGCCGCAACTGGAAGAAGGGCGACCGCGTGACAGTGCATTTCGATATGGAACCTCGCGTGGTGAAAGCACACGGTATGGTTCGCGCCGACCAAGGTCGTGTCAGCATAGAGAAAGGGCCGGTGGTTTACTGTGCCGAATGGCCCGACAATGAAGGGTTCAGCGTCCGCAGTGTTTTGCTGAACCAAAGCCCCAAATTCACCGTAGCCCACAGCGATGAACTCTACGGCATTGACAAAATCACCACCGATGCCCAAACGCTCTCATTCGATGACAACGGCCGTCTAACCACCCAAGATGTCCGCCTCACGCTGATACCTTATTATGCATGGTGCCACCGCGGCAGCGGCGAGATGACGGTATGGCTTCCCATCGACCTGAAGGCCAGCCTGCCCTCCAAACCCCAGACCCTCGCTTCCAGAAGCCAATTGGAGGCATCCCATCGCATGGCAACGCTCAGCAGTGTGAACGACCGGCTGATACCCGTTATCGGCGATGACACGCCCGCTCCCTATTATCATTGGTGGCCCAAGAACGGCGGCACCGAATGGCTGCAATACACCTTCCCCGCTGCCACTGAAATTTCCAGCAGCTCGGTATTCTGGTTCGACGATCAACCTTGGGGCGGTTGCAGCGTTCCCAAAGAGTGGAGAATACTCTACCGCGACAACCAGGGGGAATGGCAACCCGTAAGTGGTGCCAAAAGCTATCCCACCGAGCGCTTTGTGATGAATACCGTTGACTTCGACCCCGTCACCACCGATGCAGTGCGCCTGGAGGTAACGCTGCCCGACAATCTTTCGTCCGGACTTTATGAATGGGAGGTGAGATAATGAAAAGACTGTTTGTTGCAACTGCCGCCCTGCTATTTACGGCCGCAAGCCTCTTGGCGCAGCCCCGCTGGGGTTATTTGACAGTGGACGAGAAGGCCCCCGGCATCGAGATTCAGCCCACGATGTACGGCATTTTCCTGGAAGACATCAACTTTGCAGCCGATGGCGGACTTTATGCCGAAAAAATCATCAACCGCAGTTTTGAATACGACAACCCGCTGCAGGGCTGGAAGACCTTCGGCCGGGTGGAAGTGCTGAGCAAAGGCGGTCCATTCGAGCGCAATCCTCACTACGTACGTCTTGCATATCAGGGCCATCCCGCCAATTTCTGCGGTCTGGAAAACAGCGGCTGGTTCGGTATCGGTCTGGAACAAGGCAAGCAATATCGTCTCAGTTTCTGGGCGCGCACGGCCGGTAAAGCCAAAACTGCCGGCATCGGCGTGATGCTATGCGATGTCAACGGCAACTTCGACAACCAGATTTTGGCCATGGAACAAATTGAGGTAAAGGGAAGCAAATGGAGCCGCTATGAAGTGACGCTGGAACCCTCCAAGACCCTGCAAAAAGCCTCCTTGCGCGTCCTGCTGATGGACGACAATCCAGAAGCCAAGGCCGATTTGGAACATATCTCGCTCTTTCCCGTCGATACCTTCAACGGTGACGAGAATGGTCTGCGCAAGGACCTGGCTCAAGCTTTGGCCGACTTGCATCCGGGCATTCTCCGTTTCCCCGGCGGCTGCATTGTAGAAGGCACCACTTTGGATAATCGTTATCAGTGGAAGAATACCGTAGGTCCGGTGGAGAACCGTCCCATCAATCTCAACCGCTGGAGCTGCTCGGCCTTCGAGCGAATGTTCCCAGACTACTATCAGAGCGGCGGTTTGGGCTTCTATGAATATTTCCGTCTGGCTGAAGAAATCGGTGCAGAACCGGTACCCATCATCAGCTGCGGCATGGCTTGCCAGTTCCAAAACGACCCAGCCTGGGATGTCAACTGCAAGCTGGAAGACCTCAAGAGCTATATTCAAGACGCCCTCGACTTGATTGAATTTGCCAATGGCAGCGCAAGCAGTACCTGGGGCAAGATTCGCGCCCAAATGGGTCATCCCGAGCCTTTTAACATGAAATATCTGGGCATCGGAAACGAACAATGGGGCGAAGATTTCAAGGCTCGCTTCGAACCGTTCGTGAAGGCGGTCCGCGAGCAACATCCCGAAATCAAGGTCATCGGCACTTCCGGTCCTTATCTTGGCGGTGAATGGTTCGACGACCTCTGGAAGGAAATGCGTCGTTTGGACGTGGACCTCGTTGACGAGCACTATTACAGCTGGGAAGGCTTCTACGAGCGCAATGCAGACCGCTACGACAGTTATCCCCGTACCGGTCCCAAGGTGTTCGCCGGTGAATATGCCTGCCACGGTAGCGACGGCAAGAAATTCAACCACTTCAACGCCGCCCTGCTGGAAGCCTCGTTTATGACCGGCCTGGAGCGCAATGCCGATGTGGTCTATATGTCGAGCTACGCGCCCACTTTCGCCCATGCCGAAGGCTGGCAGTGGCGGCCCGACCTTATCTGGTTCGACAACCTGCGGGTGATGAAGACTTGCAGCTGGTACGTACAGAGTCTCTACGCCAACAACCGAGGCAGCCGTGTCATTCCCATCACGGCAGAAGGCAAGCCGGTGGTGAATATAAACGGGCTCAATGCCACTGCGGCCATAGACGATACCACGGGCGATATCATCATCAAGATTGCCAACCTCAACCAGTATTCACAGACCGTGTCGTATGAATTGCCTGCCGGCCTCACTGCTGCCGAGAAGACCACTTTGCATAGCGACAATGCCGTAGACGAAAACACGCTGGACGAGCCAGAACGCATTGTGCCGCAGACTGTTGCCATAGACCTCACGCCTGTAAGCGACCCCAACAACGGCTGGCTGATGGGTGTACGCAATCTCGACAACGGCCGCATTGAACTGCGCGAGAACTTCCCTGCCCGCACATTTGCGGTGTACAGATTCCACACCAAGTAAACGATGAAAAAAACAAGAATCCTCTTCCTGCTTCTGATTGCTTTGTTCGGCTTTGCCGCCTGTAATCCTGAAGAAGTTGTCTCTACGCCCGACCCCGATGAAAAAGAGGGCGACAAGGAGGAACCTACCGCCTATTATGCCTATGCCCTTGCGAAGATTGACATCACCACCGATGGCGGCGTAGCAGTCGATTCCAAAGAAGAGTATCGTCCCTGCACCATAAAAATCGATGGCAATGATTTTTTCAGCGACCTTGAGGCGAAAGGCAAAATCCGCGGCCGTGGCAACTCCACCTGGAATTGGTATCCCAAAAAGCCCTACCGCATCAAACTGGACGAATCTTCACCCGTGCTGGGCATGAAAAAGAACCGCGATTGGGTGCTGCTGGCCGATTACCGCGACGTGACACATATGATGAACAATGTGGGATTCTCGCTGGCCTACGAACTGGGGCTGCCCAGCACCAACCACTCGCGCTACGCCACCGTCACCCTCAACGGCGAATTTCTAGGTCTCTATATGATTACCGAACAGGTGGAAGAAGGCAAGCACCGCGTGCAACTCGACAGCGAACAAGGCCTATTGCTGGCCCTCGACCTGAACGATGGCCCGGGCGAC
>CAYRHC010000135.1:0-4905 GCA_964423935.1 uncultured Bacteroidales bacterium
TGGATGCCGATTTTTCGCACAACCCCAAAGATTTGTTGCGACTGTACAAAGCCTGCAGCGAAGACGGCGCCGACGTGGCTATCGGTTCGCGTTATATCAACCGTCTGGTGAATGTGGTCAACTGGCCCATCGGCCGCGTGCTGATGTCTTATTACGCTTCGGCCTACGTGCGCATTGTGACGGGTATGCACATCTTCGATACGACGGCCGGATTCATGTGCTATCGTCGTGAGGTGCTGGAAACCATCGAACTCGACAAGATCAAGTTCAAAGGCTATGCCTTCCAGATAGAGATGAAATTCACCTCTACAAAATGCGGTTTCAAGGTAGTGGAAGTGCCTATCGTGTTTACCAACCGCGAACTGGGAACATCCAAGATGAGCGGCGGCATTTTCAGCGAAGCCGTCTTCGGTGTGGTCCGTCTTAAATGGAGCAGTTTCTTCAGAAAATATCCGCGTAAGAAATAATAGGGAAGCCTATGAAAACTTTGATTCAAGACGCCAATATTGTCAACGAAGGAGAAGTATTTCTGGGCTCGGTATTGATTGACGGAGAGCGTATTGCCCACATTTACCGTGGAGACGATACGCCTTCGCTGTCTTTAAAGGAGACGGTAGACCGCCGTATAGATGCCCGCGGGCTTTACCTTTTGCCCGGCCTTATCGACACGCACGTGCATTTTCGCGACCCGGGGCTTTGCCACAAAGCCGATATCGAAAGCGAATCGCGTGCGGCCTTGGCCGGTGGTGTCACTTCCTATATAGATATGCCCAACACGCAGCCGCAGACCACCACGATAGAGGCTTGGCAGGCTAAAAATGAGTCGGCGGCGGGGCGTTCCTGGGCCAACTTCGCATTCTATTTGGGTGCAACCAACCGGAATATCGACTGTTTGCTGCGGGCCGATTATGGGCGCGTACCGGCCGTCAAGCTGTTCATGGGTTCGTCCACGGGCAATATGCTGGTTGATGACGAAACTTCGCTGCGGCGCATCTTTGCCGAAGTGCCGGCCCTGATAGCCGTCCATTGTGAATCGGAAGCCCGCATCAAGGCCAACAAGGCCCATTATCTGCAAACGGTAGGGGAGCGTCTTCCCATTGAATACCATAGCCTTATCCGCGACGAAGAGGCTTGCTACGAAGCTACGTCACTGGCGGTGAGGCTGGCGGAAGAATACGCTGCGCGCCTGCACGTTTTGCATATCTCTACGGCGCGGGAACTTGCTCTGTTCGGTCAAGGCCCGTTGCAAGACAAACGCATCACGGCCGAAACTTGTCCGCATTATCTGCTCTTGAGCACAAAAGACTACGCCGCTTATGGCTCGCTGATAAAATGCAATCCCGCCCTCAAGCAGGAAAACGACCGTCTGGCCTTGATTGAGGCTTTGAAAGACGGTCGTATCGATACTTTGGGCAGTGACCACGCGCCCCATCTGCTAGCCGAAAAACAGGGCGATGCCTTGACGGCCGTGTCGGGTTGCCCCAGCATACAGTTCAATTTGCTGCTGTTGCTCGAAATGGCACGCAGCGGCCTGTTTGACCAAACTTTGATTGTGCAGAAATACTGTCATGCACCGGCCACGCTCTATCATATTGCCGACCGGGGCTATGTGCGTGAAGGTTACTATGCCGATTTGGTGCTGGTTGAAGAAGTCCCCGAGTGGACGCTTGGCCGCGATGCTGTCTTGAGCAAGTGCGCCTGGTCGCCCTACGAAGGCAGGCGTTTTCATCATTGCGTGTCGAGGGTTTTTGTCAACGGAGACTTGGCGTACGACCAAGGGCTATGGCAGCGCCCTTCGGTGCAGCAGCTTATTTTTGCAAATAGTTAATAATTGTCATTATCCCTTTTTATTTAGCGGTATAATCATTACTTTTGCGGCGACTTAAAACGGGGTGAATCTTTATACAAAATTTTTTATAATATGAACAAGAAAAGAGTTTATCTGTTTGGAAACAAAAAGGCAGATGGCAACGGCTCCATGCGCGAATTGCTTGGTGGTAAAGGTGCCAACCTGGCCGAGATGAATCTGTTGGGGATGCCTGTTCCTCCTGGTTTTACCATCACTACCGAAGTATGTACCGAATACTTCGAAAAGGGCAAGGATGCCGTTGTAGCTTTGATTAAGGCTGATGTGGAAGCTGCCATGAAGGCTACCGAAGCAGTGGTTAACGGTCCGAAGTTCGGCAGTGCTGAGAATCCTCTCTTGGTTTCTGTACGCTCGGGTGCCCGCGCTTCAATGCCCGGTATGATGGATACCATCCTTAACCTGGGTATGAACGACCAGGCTGTTGAAGTCATCGCTAAGCGCAGCAACAATCCCCGTTTCGCTTGGGACTCTTATCGTCGTTTCGTACAGATGTACGGTGACGTTGTTCTGGGTATGAAGCCTGCCAAGAAAGAAGACGAAGATCCTTTTGAAGTCATCATCAACCAGATGAAGAAACAGCGTGGTGTCGTGCTGGATACCGAACTCCAGACCGAAGACCTCAAGCAATTGGTAGTCCTGTTCAAGGCTGCCGTTAAGAAGAGCACCGGTTGTGACTTCCCCGACGATCCCTGGCAGCAGCTTTGGGGCGCTATCTGCGCTGTTTTCGACAGCTGGATGAACGAACGTGCCATCCTTTACCGTAAACTCAACAAAATTCCTGCCGAATGGGGTACTGCCGTCAACGTACAGACCATGGTATTCGGCAATATGGGCGACAATTCGGCTACGGGTGTTGCCTTTACGCGTGATGCCGCTACCGGCGAAGACATCTTCAACGGTGAATACCTTATCAACGCTCAGGGCGAAGACGTGGTTGCCGGTATCCGTACACCTCAACAAATCACTATCGAAGGTTCACGCCGCTGGGCTAAGGCTCAGGGTATCAGCGAAGAACAGCGTCTGGCCAAGTATCCTTCTCTGGAAGAGTCTATGCCCGAAGCTTTCAAGGAACTGAACACCATCCAGCAGAACCTCGAGAACCATAACAAGGATATGCAGGACATCGAGTTCACTATCCAAGACGGCAAGCTGTGGATGTTGCAGACCCGTAACGGCAAGCGCACCGGTGCTGCCATGGTGCGTATTGCCATGGAAATGGTACGTCAGGGTATGCTTACCGAACAGGAAGCCATCATGCGCGTTGAACCCGAAAAGCTGGACGAACTTCTGCACCCCGTATTCAAGAAATCGGCTTTGGCCGCTGCCAAGCCTATCACCAAAGGTCTGCCCGCATCGCCCGGTGCCGCTACCGGCCGTATCGTCTTCTTTGCCGAAGATGCCGAGGCTTGGGCCGAAAAGGGTGAAAAGACCGTTCTGGTACGTATCGAGACCTCTCCCGAAGACCTCAAGGGTATGTTGAGCGCTCAGGGTATCATGACGGCTCGTGGCGGTATGACCTCTCACGCTGCCGTTGTTGCCCGTGGTATGGGTAAGTGCTGCGTATCTGCCGCCAACAGCGTCATCATCGACTACAAGGCTCGTACGCTGTCTGTAAACGGTACTACACTGAAAGAAGGCGACTGGCTGTCTTTGGACGGCTCTACCGGTTTTGTATATGCAGGCAGCATCGAAACACAGGCTCCTGAACTGAGCGGCGACTTTGGCGACCTGATGACCATGGCCGACAAATATGCCCGTCTGAAAGTGCGCACCAATGCCGATACGCCCCGTGACGCCGCCGTTGCCCGTCAGTTCGGCGCTACCGGTATCGGTCTTTGCCGTACCGAGCACATGTTCTTCGAAGGCGACAAGATTATCGCCATGCGTCAGATGATTCTGGCCAAGGACGAGGAAGGCCGCCGCGAAGCTTTGAAGAAGCTTATGCCGCTGCAGCGCAACGACTTCTACGGTATCCTCAAGGCTATGCACGACCTGCCTGTTACCGTACGTCTTTTGGATCCGCCACTTCACGAATTCGTTCCCCACGATGAAAAGGGTCAGAAGGAAATGGCCGACGTTATGGGTGTAACGGTTGCCGAAGTGAAGGAACGCGTTGAATCGCTTATCGAACAGAACCCTATGTTGGGTCACCGTGGTTGCCGTCTGGGCAATACCTATCCCGAAATTACCGAAATGCAGACCCGCGCCATCTTGAGCGCCGCTTTGGATCTGAAGCAGGAAGGTGTTACCACCTATCCCGAAATCATGATTCCGCTTATCGGTACCGTTCAGGAATTCAATGCCCAGAAGGCTGTTATCACGGCTACCGCCAATGAATTGTTCGCCGAACGCAACGACAGCATCGAATACAAAGTGGGTACCATGATTGAAATTCCGCGTGCCGCCCTTACGGCCAACCAAATTGCCGAATCGGCCGAATTCTTCTCATTCGGTACCAACGACCTTACCCAGATGACCTTCGGTTACAGCCGCGACGACGTTGCCAAGTTCTTGCCCATCTACCTCGAAAAGGGTATCCTCAAGAACGACCCCTTCGCCGTGCTCGACCAGGTTGGTGTAGGCCAATTGGTAAATATGGCAACCCAGAACGGACGTGCCGTTAATCCTAACCTCAAGTGTGGTATCTGCGGTGAACATGGCGGTGAGCCTTCTTCTGTAGAATTCTGCCACCGAGTAGGTTTGAACTACGTCAGCTGCTCGCCCTTCCGCGTGCCCATCGCACGTCTGGCTGCCGCCCAGGCCGCTTTGAGATAACAGCCGGATAAACACAATCGGATAAAACCTCGGAGCGACAAGCTTCGCGAAATAACGGTGTTAGGCCGCAAGACCCTTTCAGGGACTTGCGGCCTATACTATTTCCAACATCAATTACAGGTTTTGTTTCCCAATTCCTCGATGGCTTTTCACTTCTCTTTCAGATCTACGCATTACTTAGATAAAGGCTTCCGCTTATTTCTGACAAGATCCAGACAGATGATATGTTTTTACCGGCTAAAACACACTATCAATCCGCCAAG
>CAYRHC010000136.1:0-4892 GCA_964423935.1 uncultured Bacteroidales bacterium
GACATGAGCCGCGAGACGCTGGAGATTCTCACCAACAAAGAAGTTATCGCTGTCAATCAAGATCCCTTAGGACAACAGGCCATCCGCTTTATGGACATGGGCGAGCGCGAAATCTGGGCCAAGCCCCTCTCCAACGGCGAAATTGCCATCTGTTTTATGAACCGCAGCGACAATCCATGGAAATTGGATTACAACTGGCGCGACCAAACCATGTATTTTGCCACTGAAATCAACTTGCACAAGTATGAATACAGCGTCCGCGACCTGTGGCAACACAAGCATATCGGCACCACCAAGAACCGCCTCAAAAGCGATATTCCTGCACACGGTGTGCTGATGGTAAAACTTTCCAAAAACAAATAAGCTATGAAAAGAGCATTTCGCGCAGCGCTGCTGCTGTCAGTTGCCCTCGCCATTCTCTCCTGCAACAGGAGTGGAGCCATTACCGGCGTAGATAAGATAGCGGTCACCACCCCGGAAGGTACTGCACCCCGTCTTCCCTCACTCATTGAAGTCAAGTGTGGCGGCAAGAGCGAGATTCGCCGCGTGAAATGGACCAATTCCCTGCGCGAGACAGAAGAGAGCCAAGCCCTGCTCCCGGTGGGCAGTGTCTATACAGTGCAGGGCTACATCATCGGTGACAATACCACCGACAACGGCTATCCCGTCGAAGCTACGGTGACGGTAAGCGACCAGCCATGGCTACTGCCCGCACGCGAACCCGTGGTGCGTCCACTGCCTTTGGGCGATGTACGTCTTATCGGCAACAACCGTCTCACGAGCAACCGAGACCTGGACATCGCCAACCTGCTGAGTCTGGACATCACGCAACAACTCTATAACTACCGCGACACCTACGGACTACCCACCAGGGGCTATACGGTATCTGACGGCTGGGACTCCCCCACCACCAAACTCAAGGGTCATGGTAGCGGCCATTATATGTCGGCGCTGGCCTTTGCCTTTGCATCGGCCTCCGACCCGGCGGTGAAAGACCAGGTGCGTGAACGTATGAGCCGTATGGTCAATGAGTTGCGCGCCTGTCAGGAACGCACCTTCGTTTGGGACCAGGTTTTGGGCCGCTATCGCGAGGCCCGCGACTTGGCACCCGAAGCCGAACTGCGCAAGATGGAAGGTTCTTGGGCCGCCTTCGACCGCTACAAACAGGGCTACGCCAAGTACGGTTATGGCTATCTGAATGCCATTCCCGCCCAGCACTGCGCCCTTATCGAAAAATACGCACCCTACAACAACGAGTTCGGCGTATGGGCTCCTTATTACAGTATCCACAAACAACTGGCCGGCCTGTTGGATATCGCCGAGAATATCGATGATACCGAGATTGCCACTAAAGCCTTGCTTACCGCCAAAGACATGGGGCTTTGGGTATGGAACCGTCTGCACTACCGCACTTTCGTCAACGAACAAGGTACACCTGCCGAGCGTCGCGCCAAATTCGGCAACCGCTACGAGATGTGGAATATGTACATCGCAGGCGAAGTGGGCGGTATGCAAGAGGTGCTTTCGCGCTTGAGCCAGAAGGCATCCGACCCGGAGGAGAGCGAAAAGCTGCGCGAAGCGGCCACTTTCTTTGACGCGCCGGCCTTTTACGGACCGCTGGCCCGCAATATAGACGATATTCGCACCCGCCACGCCAACCAGCACATTCCCATGATAGTGGGAGCCCTCAAGCTCTATGGTGCCGGTGGAGAAGACCGCTATTACAACATCGCCCACAACTTCTGGGAGATGATTCAGGGACGCTATGCCTATGCCATGGGCGGTGTGGGCAACGGAGAGATGTTCCGCCAGCCCTATTCGCAGATGATGAGCATGAACACCAGCGTTATGAGCGACCACGAAGGCAACATCTACCCCAACCCGGACATCAACGAGACTTGCTGCGCCTACAACCTGGCCAAACTCACCAAGGACCTAAACTGCTACCATCCTCTCGATGCCCGCTATATGGACTATTACGAGCGTGTGCTTTACAACCAGATTGTTGGCAGCGTACACCCCAGAGAATACGGTGTCTGCTATCAGTATGCCGTTGGCATGAACGCCATCAAGCCTTTTGGCAGCCCCACGCCACAGGAGACCTGTTGCGGTGGTACCGGTGCCGAGAACCATGTGAAGTATCAGGAAGCAGCCTATTTTGCCGGAGGCGACTCGCTGTTCGTGGCCCTTTACCTTCCCACCGATGTCAACTGGCGTGCCAAGGGAGTCAAGTTCCGCCAGGAATGCAAATGGCCCGCTGAGAGTAGCATCATCACCATAGAAGAAGGCGACGATTTTGCCCTTTTCCTAAGAGTACCCTACTGGGCCACCCAAGGATTCAGCGCCAAGTTGAACGGTCGCGAAATGGCCTCCGGTGCACATCCGCAGTCGTATGTAGAAATTCCCCTGCGCACTTGGAAAGCTGGCGACAAAATCGAAATTTCGATGCCTTTCGCAGCGCATTTGGACTTCGGGCCTGACAAGATGGATTTGGCGGCTACCGGCCCCAACCAAGCCGGCACCCACTTTAACCCGATGTGGGAGGGCGTTATCATGTATGGTCCGCTGGTGATGGCAACGCCCGATATCACTGTGTGGGAGCAAGCCCAATTCGACCTGAGTCCCAACCTCAAGGAAATAAAGCTGCATGGCGCTACCGCCAACGATGGCACCGATGGCAACCTCTACAGTCTGACCTTGGGCGACAAAACCTTCTGGCCAGACTACTACAACACCGGCCACGCCACCCACTACTTACGTCTGAATGTCCTTACCAAGGCAAGAAAAGCCGGTGGTGACGCCGACCGGACTTATCTGGAACAAGCCTTGCAAATTGCCCGCAGCCGTACCGAAAACAGCAGTGAATGGGCGCCTCACGGCTATGGACGGATGCTTGAACGGCTGGCAGCGGCAGAAGCTGTAGCAGCCGATGAAAAGGCCAACGGTGACGCTATTACCAAGGCCACTTCCGACCTTAACGCAGCCATCAACGCCATGCGTCCTGCCACCCTGGCCGAAACCGAAGACCTCGAACCTTTGCTCAAGAGTCTTTCCGCCGCCAAAATGATCAACGACAAAAGCACAGAACTCCGTCATGCCATCGACTTTGCCGATATGGTGGTGCAGTATGTCAACGACGGTTCCGGCACCAAAGATTTGATAGAAAAAGCTCGGGAAATGCTCAAACAGGCTGCCGACCTCTAAGATGGACACCAGCAACATCTTGTCTTACAAAAACTTACCAAAAATTGGTAAGTTTTTGTTTTTTATAGATGGGCATATTGCGAAAATAGCCTATCTTTGCGGCCGGTTGGCAAAATGCCGGCTAAGGGGTGCTGCCGCATAGTTTTGCGGATGCTGAGATTAAACCCATGACCTGATCCGGATAATGCCGGCGTAGGTAAAAAACGGACGGATAAACTCACCGTCCGGGATTCACTCCCTTCCCCTTCTTTTTTAATCTATAAACTAACCAATGATGAAAAGAATCAATGGTGTGGTCCTGGCTGTGATTTGTGCGCTCTGCGTTGCGCCGGCAAGGGCCTTGGAAGCAGACTCGGTGAGCGGTAATCACCAATTGGAAGAAGTTGAGGTTAAAGCCGTGCGCGCCCCCAAAGAGGCACCATTCGCTGTAGCCAACATCGACAAACAGGTATTGCAGGACTTTGCCCCCAGCGGCCAGGAACTGCCTTTCCTTTTCGCACGCACCCCGGGCATTCTGGCCTGGAGCGAAAACGGCACCGGTATCGGAACCACCTATATGCGTATGCGAGGCGCAGCCGGCAGTCGCATCAACGTAACCTTGGATGGCGTATCACTTAACTCGCCCGAAGACCAGACGGTATTTTGGGCCAATATGAACTCCTACGCATCGTTTTTGGGCAGTGTGCAAATACAGCGTGGTGTGGGTTCGTCCACCAACGGTGACGGTGCCTTTGGCGGAAGTATCTCGTTGGCCACAGCCCAGCCACAGACCAATCCCTATTTGGAACTGACTGCCAGCTATGGCTCATTCGACACTTACAATGCCGGTGTCAACTTTTCTACCGGACTGTTGTTCAATCATTTGGTCTTCGACGGAGCCTATCACGAAACCAACACCGACGGCTTTATCGACGGCACGGCCGGCCGCTCGGGTTCTTCTTACGGCTCACTCACCTGGTTTGGCGACAATTTCCAAATACGCTACAGGAACATCGGAAACTTCGAACAGACCGGCCAGGCATGGAACGGTGTGCTAGGCAGCGACTACAACACCAGCGAAAGTCTCTACGACTATGGCTACACCTCGTATCAAGATCTTTGGAACGCAGGTTTGGGCAAAGTAAACACGTTGGTGGAAGACCTCAACTACGACCCGGACGCCTGGGCTGCCGGCAACTTCAGCACCACCCGTTACCAAATGCGCGATGGCAGCTATTGGGCTCGCACCACCGACAATTTTTTCCAGAACCATAACATCCTCTCAGCCTCCTGGCAAGCATCCGAACACTGGACGCACAACGCAGCCCTACGCTACACTTACGGCATGGGCTATTACGAAGAATTCAAAAACAACTGCAAGTTTTCCAAGTTCGGTCTCGTGTACCACGATGCAGAAGGCAACAAGGTGAAAAAGAGCGACTTCATCCGCGAAAAAGGCTTAACCCAGAACACCTACAGCATGCTCTACCATTTCAACTACCAAGATGAGCGCTTCGATGTTGTGGGCGGAGCTAACCTGCAGCAATTTGTGGCCAGCCACTGGGGTTTCCTTACCTACATCAAGGACGAACGCGCCGAACAGCAGTTTCTGGGCAGTGACGGCAAGTACCAGTACTACGACAGCGATGCCCGCAAAGACGACTACAGCGCTTTCATCAAAGGCAGCTACCATTTCGCACCCAACTGGA
>CAYRHC010000137.1:0-4888 GCA_964423935.1 uncultured Bacteroidales bacterium
CCGGCGTAAGGCCTTGTTCGAAACGGCTCAGGAACTGGGTTGCGCCAGCGTGGTGCTTGGTCATCACCGTGACGATTTTTTGGAAACCTTGCTCATGAACATGTTCTTTCAGGGAAGCATTCAAGCCATGCCGGCACTTTTGCAGCTGGACAAGATGCCGCTGCGTGTGTTGCGGCCGCTTTGCCTGATAGATGAAGCCGATTTACAAGAGTTTGCCCGCCAGAACAATTATCCGCCCCAGCTTAAGAACTGCCCGCACGAACAGAGTTCCAACCGGCCCGAAATGCGGGCCTTGCTCGAAGAAATGGAACGTCGATTTCCCGGTGCGAAGGACAGCCTTTGGGCCTCCATGCAACATATTTATCCGCAGTATCTGCCGTAGTGTGGGTCAGTGGCCCAGGTTGCGGGCGTAAAACTCCGCCTCGATGATGCTGAGCGTGGCTTTTTCGTTGTCCGACAGCGCCTCGATACGTATCTTGGCCACGGGCTCGCTCTCGTTGAGGCTCAGATTGACATAGCCCAGACTCTTTTCAGTTTCGCCTTCCCAAAGCACAACTTCCTTCAATCCGTCTTCTTGCGGGCAGAAACCCGTGATGCGCAGTCGATAACTATGTTTGCGGAAGTTGCCAAGTTTCAGACAACATTCCTTGAGCGCCACCTGACGCGAGGGCTGGAATTCAATCCAAGCGGTACCGGCTTGTCCGTCGTTTTTCCAAAGCGTCTCTTCGTTATCGTCGAAGGAGAAGACCGTCTGTTCGAGGTTGCAGCCGGCCACGGCCTTGCGTATGCTTACCGGTATGCGCGACAGCGTGAACGAAGCCGTGGTGGGTGTGGCACCCCGCCAAAGCAGCGGGTAGAGTTCGTCTTGCGGAAAATAGGTGCTAAGGCCATCCTTCACTTCGATGGCTTTCGATTCGAGCAGCAAGGTGTCGCTGGCAAGGCCGTCGACCGTGGCGACGAGGCGGATGGGGCCTGCTTCGCGCGTAGCGCGAAGCAGCACGCGGTTGATGCCGCACTCTACGGGTAAGTCTTTGGACAGCACGTAGTTGTCTTCACGTCCATGGGCGATGCCGCCGCGGAAATCGACGGGGCCGCCTGTCTCGAAATGTATCATGTCGTTGGCCAGCGGGCAGCGGCGACCTTTGGCATCCACAACCTCAACGTTCACTAGGGCCATGTCGGCACCATCGGCGTGCAGGCCCGTGTGCGAGTATTGCGCGCTCAGCTTGATGCGCTTGGCGGCCCCGACGGTTTCCAGCACGGCGGCATCGCCCACTTCGCGTCCGCGGGCATCATAACCGATAGCCTTGAGACTGCCCGGTTGAAAGGCGATGTCCTTGAATGTGAAGAGGAAACGATAGCTTTGCTCGCCAAAACCACGGCTGATACCGTTCACGAAAAGTTCCACGCGCTCGGCGTTCGATACCACATAGATATCCTTCACCGTGCCGGGGTTGTAGTTCCAATGGCCGATGATATGCTGTTGGTAGTATTTGCTCTCGGTGTCTACCCAGCCGCCCCACATCACTTGGTGGGCATAGTAGGCGTCCTTGGGAATGCGCATGGCATCCACTTCGCCGCTGCTGCGGTAATTGCTTTCGCCACGATGGTGCGTATTGGTGTCGGAAAAGACGATGTTGGCGCCGCCTGAGCTGACGCGCCGGCCGGTTCCCGGCCGGCACACCCAATAGTCATACCAGCGCCGTATGGTCTCTATGGCGTAGCTGTCCATATTCATATTGTAATCGGGCGCCGGCTCATTTTTATAAAGGGGGCCGTCACCGTCTTTGTGGTAAGGGTAGGATTTCTCGTCCCAATAAAGACGCAGGCCTTCGTTGCGGTTATATTCGTGCGCGAACACCGGTCTCTTGCCACTCTTGTTGACGTAGAGCATCTCGCCGCCATATTCGGCCGTCTTGCTGGCGAGCATCTCGCGCGAACCGATGGCGCGTCCGCCGTGAGGGTCGTAGAGGTCGCGCAGCGCCTTCATCTGGGCCATGTGTTCCTCGCTGATGTTCTCGTTGCCGCATTCGTAGAAAACAATGCTGGGATTGTTGCGGTTATAGACGATGGCATCGCGCATCAGTTCCAGACGTTGTTCCCACTGGCGACCTTCGATGTCTTTTTCGGAGTCGCCTGCCGGCATGGCCTGGATAAGGCCCACGCGGTCGCAGGATTCAATGTCTTGTTTCCAAGGCGTGACGTGCATCCAGCGTACGAAGTTGGCGTTGCCCCTTTCCATCAAACCGTTGCTCATATCGCTGAGCCAAGGAGCTACCGACATGCCCACACCGGGCCATTCGTTGCTGCTGCGCTGGGCATAGCCTTTCAGTTGCAGCACGCGGTCGTTAAGGTAGAACATGCCGTTGCGGAAATCCGTCTTGCGGATACCCGTGGTAGTTTCGACAATGTCGCAGGCTTTACCCTTCACCACCAGGGCCGAGGAAACATGATACAGCGAGCCGTAGCCCCAGCTCCAGAAAGCCACCTTGCTGATGGGCGACGAGGCCTTGACGATGCACTTCTCACCTGGTGCGAGCGTTGTTTCTTCGCTATGAAATTCGCGCACCATATTGCGGTTGTTGTCGCGCAGCACCACGTTCATGTGGAAACTTACCGGCTTGTCGCCGGCGTTGCACACCTCCGATTCCACGTTCATCACGGCAGTACGTTCGCGCACGTTCATCTGCGTGGCGTAAGTGTAGACACCCTGAGTGCCCAGACTGCTCATGAGCGGCAGCGTCTGGTAAAGCTTGTCGGTGCAGTGCAGGATAACGTTCTTGACCAAACCGCCGTAGTTGGCGTTGAAGTTCCGGTCGTTCCACTGGTAGGGCGTTTGACTGTCATGCTCTTGATAGTCCCAGCTGTTGTCGATGCGCACGGCAATGACATTGTCCTTCTTGCCGAAGTTGAGGTAGGGGCTGATGTCGAAACCGAAAGCCATGACACCGTTCTCGTTGCGTCCCACCCATTGGCCGTTAACCCACACTTCGGCAGCCTGACGGGCACCTTCGAATTCGATGAAAATCTTCTGCTGTTTGTGCTTGGCGGGCATTTTGAAGTGCTTGCGGTACCAGACAACCTTGGTGTCGAGCGCGGCGATGTCCTGGGCAAAGGCCTGGTCTTCGTTGAAGGCGGCGGGCAGGTTTACCGGCTGCCAGTCCTTGTCGTTGAACTTGATTTCCTTGGCCTGAGGCTCGTCTCCTGTCGCAAACAGCCAATCGTGGTTGAAGTTGTAGCGGCTACGCTGGGTGCCGGCCGAAAGACTGGGCAACAGTGTCAGAATGATGCCTGCAAGCAGGATATGGCGTAATTTGTTCATAGTTCGTGATTTGGCAAAAACATTGTGCGAAGTTAGGCCAATATCTTGCAAATTCAAAGAATAATCTTGTTCTTTGCCCTCTTGTAAACAGCTTCCAAATAGCTTCTATAGATGAAAGAGAAAGACTGGTATCTGAAGATGATTCTTTGGCGTGAAAAGCACATCAAAGAATCTACTTTTATTCTGATGCTTGCTTTGCTGGTGGGCTTGCTCACCTCCTTGACAGCATGGCTGTTGAAGAGTCTTATCCATTTGCTGCAGCACATGGTGGAGAGCATCGTCTCATCAGGACATACCTACTTTCTCTACATCGTTTTCCCGGCTGTGGGCATCTTTTTGGCCGCAATTTTTGTGCGCTATGTGGTGCGCGATGATATCGGCCACGGCATTACCAAGATACTCTATGCCATTTCGCGCCGTCAGGGACGCATCAAATTGCACAACACCTATACCTCGCTCATAGCCAGTTCGGTGACCATCGGTCTGGGCGGTTCGGTGGGCGCTGAGGCTCCTATCGTGCTGACGGGTGCCGCCATAGGCTCCAACCTGGGCAGTTTCTTCAAGATGAACCACAAGACTCTGATGATATTGATAGGTTGCGGTGCGACGGGTGCCATCGCCGGTATCTTCAAAGCTCCTATCGCCGGTCTGATTTTCGCCATCGAAGTGCTGATGCTCGATTTTACCGCCGCCTCCATGATGCCTATGCTGGTATCGGCCGTGACGGCAACGGTTATCACGTATATCACCTCCGGTTCGCAGGCTGCCTTCGCCTTTATGGCCGAAAACGCCTTCCATTTGGAAAATATCCATTGGGTGCTGGTACTGGGTATTTGCTGCGGTTTCGCCTCGCTCTATATCATCCGGGGAATGAACACCATCGAAGGATGGTATAAGAAAATCGAAAATCCCTGGCTGCGGATGCTCTTGGGTGCCGTGGGGCTGGGCTTGCTTATCTTTGTGCTGCCGCCGCTCTACGGCGAAGGTTACGACAGTATCGAGGCACTGATTAACAACGACCCGGCTGCGGTGGTTCATAAGGGTTTCTTCGCCTCTGCCGACAGCAATTTCGGAATGCTGATGCTGTATTTCTTGCTGATTATCATATTCAAGGTGTTTGCAACGGCCACTACCAACGGTGCCGGCGGTGTGGGCGGTGTCTTTGCTCCCTCGCTGTTCGTGGGCGCTTTTGTAGGATATGTGGTGGCTGCGGTGCTCAACCATTTTGGTCTGGCGCACGTGTCTTGCGGCAACTTCGCCTTGATGGGCATGGCCGGCTTGATGTCGGGCGTGATGCACGCACCCTTGACGGGCATCTTCCTCATTGCCGAGCTGACGGGAGGATATTCCTTCTTCCTGCCGCTGATGATAGTGGCCGTGGGTTCCTTTCTGACCATCATCATTTTCGAGAAGCACAGTATCTACTCCATGCGACTGGCCCAGAAAGGTCAGCTGCTGACGCATCACAAGGATAAAGCCGTGCTGACGTTGATGCGAGTGGAAAACGTCATCGAAACCGACTTCGACAAGGTGGATCAGGATATGTATTTGGGCGATTTGGTCAAG
>CAYRHC010000138.1:0-4883 GCA_964423935.1 uncultured Bacteroidales bacterium
TGGTGGACGACGTACTGAACCAGAAGCCCGAACGTTTCCTGTTACACTATAATTTCCCGCCCTTCTCCACCGGTGAAGCCCGCGCTCCCCGTGGTGTAGGCCGCCGCGAAATCGGCCACGGTCATTTGGCTTGGCGTGCCTTGAAGGCCATGCTGCCCGAAAACTATCCTTACACGCTGCGCGTGGTTTCCGATATTTTGGAATCGAACGGTTCGTCATCTATGGCTACCGTCTGCGCCGGCTGTCTGGCCTTGATGGATGCCGGTGTGCCTCTTAAGAAGCCCGTTGCCGGTATCGCCATGGGTCTTATCAGCGAAAACAAGGGCACCAACTACCGCGTTCTTTCCGATATTCTGGGTGACGAAGACCACCTAGGCGATATGGACTTCAAGGTAACGGGTACCAAAGACGGTATCACCGCCACCCAGATGGATATCAAGGTTGACGGTCTTTCCTACGAAATTCTGGAGAAGGCTTTGAACCAGGCTCGCGAAGGCCGTCTGTACATTTTGGACAAGATTACCGAAACCCTGCCTGCTCCCCGTCCCGAACTCAAACCTCATGCTCCCCGTCTGGAAGTGCTGTATATTCCCAAGGAATTCATCGGTGCTGTTATTGGCCCTGGCGGTAAGATTATCCAAGGCATGCAGGAAGAAACCGGCACCATCATCACCATCGAAGAAATCGACGGTCAGGGCCGCGTAGAAATTTCTGCCAGCAACAAGGCCAGCATTGAGGCTGCTTTGGCCAAAATCAACGCCATCGTTGCCATTCCCGAAATCGGCAAGATTTACAAGGGCAAAATTCGCTCTATTATGCCTTACGGCGCATTTGTAGAGTTCCTGCCCGGCAAGGACGGCCTGCTGCACATTTCCGAAATTGACTGGAAGCGCTTCGAAACCATCGAAGAGACCGGACTGAAGGAAGGCGATGAAATCGAAGTGAAGTTGCTCGAGATTGATCCCAAGACCGGCAAGTTCAAGCTTTCGCGCAAGGTTTTGATTGACAAGCCCGAAGGTTATGTCGAGCCCGAACATCGCGAACGCCGTCCGCGTGGCGACCGTCCCGAACGTGGTGAACGCGGCGAACGTCCTGCTCGCGATGAACGTCCTGTTCAAGACAACCAAGACTAAGCCCAATAGTCCTTAACAAAACAAGAGGATGGCCCCAAGGGTCATCCTCTTGTCGTTTTTAGTCATCGCTAAAGCTGAGGTCTTATTCCACTACCACCTTCTCAACGTTGCGCTGTCCGTTGGCGTATGTCTTGACCACGATGTTGACGCCTGGGCCCAAGGACGGGCGATGCATACCCCCGGGCGAATACACCGCCGTACCGACAGGCTCGCCTAGCGGCTCGCGTATAACATCGATACCCGTCGTCCCGGCGTAGGTCTGCCGGTCTTGCAAAAGAACGCCCACTGCCTGCTGACCCGCGGTAATCTCGGCCACCAGACCGTTCAGATAGTGTTCCAAATTGGTATATCCATCGTCGCAAACCGTCTTACCATCGGCAGCATTATTGGGGTCCAGGCCATTGGCCAGCTCCCACTCGTCGGGCATACCGTCCTGATCGGTGTCGGTAGGGGCCGTTTCCGATGCCAGCGAAGGCCAGGGCGATTCATCTCCGCTGATAGCATCCTTGACATCGTCTTGCGTGTTGATAAAGCCGCTGCCCAGTCCGCTGCCCGTATAAGAAGCCTTGCCATTTTTCGTATCGTCCACCATAAGCGCGTCCAGTTGGTCGCGATGCAAGGAGGCACCGGCATATTCCAGCACCAGACGATAGGCTTCCTCGGCACTCTGAGTGGTAACAGGATAATAGGCTATGGGAAGGTCTATGCGCATGGTATCCATGGTGGCCTGCGTAAAGGTGTTGTCTACAGAACTGTTGCTTATCTGGTTGTAGATACCGTAAGTCCAGTTGTCGCGAGTGACATCGGCATGAGAGGGATTCACATTGCCGTCTACATAGAACTTGCCCCAGACATGCCACATTTTGTCCCAGTCGTTGGGGCTAGAGGTGTCGTGCTTGGTGTACGATGAGGTGCGGATACCGATACCGGCTATGCGTTTCTGTATGGTTGCACTGCGTTGAAAGGTGCCGGGGCCCGGCTTGTAGTAATTGTTGACAATATTCACGTTCATGCCCTCGCCGCCGTAGCAGCCGTTGCCGGCCCAGTTGTAGAACACGTTGTTGCGCAAGTCCATACGCTCGTCGGTTTGCGTTCCCGGACGAGGTCCAAGGCGAGGCACACGGCTCACATGATGGGCCATCAGGTTGTGATGATAGCTGGCACCGCTGCCGCCCCAGTTGCCGCCATAACCGTGGGAGCCCTTGGAGTGGCCGCTGTTCACCATGCTCTGTGCTACCAGACACCATTGCACGGACAGGTTACGGCAGCCATACACCGACAGACATTCGTCCACGCTCCAGCTGACGGAGCAGTGGTCGATGATGATATTTTTCCTGTCCATACCGCCCAGCCCGTCGCCTTCGTGGTTAGCCACTTGCTTGTTACCCAGCCTGAAGCGCATATAGCGGATAATGACATTGTCGGCAGCGATAACAAAGGGATAGTCGGCAATGCAGATGCCATCGCCCGGAGCAGTCTGGCCCGCTATGGTCACATCGCCACGGCTAAGCTTAATCTGGGAGTTAAGATGAATGGTGCCGGACACATCGAAAACGATGGTGCGGTTACGGTATTTCTTCTGCGTGCAGGCATAGCGGAAAGTGCCTTCTTGCTCGCCATCCTCCAGGGTGGTAACGTGAATCACCTGGCCTCCGCGTCCGCCGGTGGTGTACATACCGAAACCTTCTGCACCGGGGAAAGCCGGCTGATTCTGGGCCTCAGCCCTCAAAGGAAACAAGGCGAAAAACAAGGCCAGCATCCCGGCCGCCGGCAAACATGGGTACCATTTCATATTTTTCCAAGTTAGTCTAATTCCAATGCGGCGAAGGTACTCATTTATCGTTTACCAAACATACGTGAAACGCAGAAACATACCTTAAAAAAATTCTGGTGCCGTTCGTATTTCTTTTGCAAAGATTGAGTACTTTTGCGCCCCGAAATTTGAACGCATAATTATGAAGGTTTTTTACGTTGCTCCGCAGGTGGAGCAGGTTGAATTTGACACGGAATTTTGCATCGCTGCGTCCTCTTATGGCATCAGCAGTTGCAGTGTCGAGGACGGTGAAGTAAGTCTTGAAAACGAATGGTAAAGATTATGGTTAGAACGTCTATTATCGCACTTTTATGTGCCGCAGCTGTGGTTCTGTGCGGCTGCAACAAGGAGGAGAACTATTTCCCCACCCCAGCCTCAAGACATAACATCACCCTAAGTGCCGGACCGGACGAAGTCGACTCCAAAGCGACATTCGACAAAGACGGTCATTTCTACTGGCTACCGGCCGATTCTGTCGGTGTGGCAACCACCGCGTCAAATTCTTTTTCCAAGCTGACGCTAAACAGCGGGGAATATGCCACCTCAGGGACCTTCACCGGCGAGATTGAGGGCACCGTCGGCACCTACGCCGTCTATCCTTACAACGAGCATCACAAGATCGACAGTACGACCCTAACCTATCATCTGCCTGATACCTATACCTACAACGACCTTGACCACGACTACTTCGCTGCCGGCTCGACATCTTACAACAACAGCACCAACGCCCCAGCCTACGGTGTTATCAGCGTGGACGACGAGGGCAATGCCTACACCACTTTCAAGCATCTCTGCGGTGTTCTCTGCATAAGGGTTACAGGCCTCAAGTCCAAGAGCGGGTATATTACCCTTACCGCCGACCGCAAGATTACGGGTGATTTCACGGCCGATCTGAGCAAGGAAGAGCCGAAAATTTCCACTTCTTCGAAAGCTGAAACCACGAGCAGCGAGAGGACGGTGACCATCAACTACAGTTCCAACACTTATGACGGCACTTCAGGCGTTGACGGTGTATTTTACATTCCTATGCCTGTCGGCAATTATTACCTTACCATGGAAGTAGGCTACGAAGACGGTTTCGGCAAGACGATGAGAATCACCAAAGAGTTCTCGCACACGGAATCCATAGCCCGCACATACATGAACAGGTGCAAGTTGAATTACTCCACGATGGCCAAGGGCAGCTATGTCATGTATCACGGCCACAAGTTCGTGGATCTTGGACTTCCGAGCGGCATATTCTGGGCAGAGACCAATGTCGGTGCCGACACCAGCGCCGATTACGGCGAATACTATCTCTGGGCGGATGCCGCCGCTGCCGCAAAAACTTGGGGAAACAAATGCAACCTGCCGACCAAGGCTCAGGCTCAGGAACTGTTAGACAATTGCACATTCACCAGCGAATCAAGCGGCGAGCTCGGCCGCTTTACCAGCAAAGCAAGCGGCAACACCAACAGCATTGTTCTCCCCGCGGCACGCTTCTACTATCTTACAGAATACAGCGGATACGCTTTTGACGGTACTGACCAGGGTGCGTATTGGACATCCGATGCAGATGAAGATGCTGACACGGAAGCCTATGAATTGGAGATCTGGCCTTCTGGTTCTTGGACAGGTGTGCAGACTACCTTACGCACCCACAAAAACACCGTCCGTCCTGTATTGAAAGTGGAGTAACCGCGCTGCCTTTCGACCCTTACGCCAATCATCATTGGCTTTGAAAAAGCTGAAGCGCAACCCGAGGATTCGGGTTGCGCTTCAGCTTTTTCGGTAATCCGAGGGTGTCTGCCCAGTCTGCGCCTTGAAGAAGCGGTAGAAAGTGGTTTGGTTCGGGAAGTTAAGCTCCAAGACTATCGCCTTGATACTCAGGTCGGAATACTTGAGCATATTCTTCGCCTCCACTATCACGAAGGAGTCGATCCACTCGTGCGCCGACT
>CAYRHC010000139.1:0-4805 GCA_964423935.1 uncultured Bacteroidales bacterium
AAGAATCTTTTCCGAGCAAAGCGGCGGCATCGCGCAGCGCCTGGGCATCGGGGGTATCGCTCAAAGCATCCACAGCGATAGCATCCTCACGCCTCAGCAAACTGTCGGCATCCTTCACAACGGCGCAAAGATATTCGCTGGCGGCCACCATTTCGTGTATGCGGATACGTCCGTCGTGGTCTTTGTCAACCAAAGCCAAGGTCTTGGTATCGAACTCCAGTGCCGTGATGGGCATGCTCAATACCGTCCACAATTTTTCATCCAGTTCAGACAGATGTCTGATGTCTTCGCCACTGTTGATGGCAACACGGGCAACGCCGCCCAATGAACAATAATTCCAATGATAGTTTGACATATTATTCTCGTTTAAAGTCACTTACACACTGATAGTCATGCGGTCGGCATCCATACGCAAAAAGGCGAACAGCAATATGGTAAAGGCCAACAGCGATGAACCGCCATAACTGAAGAATGGCAAAGGTATACCGATAACAGGCATAATACCCATCACCATACCCAAATTAATTAGCACATGGAAAAAGAAGATGCTTGCCACGCAATAGCCGTACACCATGGCAAAGAGATGCCGTTGACGCTCGGCCAGCAGCACCAGCCGGACGATGAAATAGAGATAGAACAGCACCAGCAAGGCCGAACCCACAAAACCGAACTCCTCGCCCACCGTGCAGAAGATGAAGTCGGTATCCTGCTCCGGCACATATTTCAGTTTGGTCTGCGTTCCGCTCAAATAACCTCGGCCCAGCAAGCCTCCGGATCCTATCGAAATTTTGGCTTGATTCACGTTGTAGCCAGCATTGTCGGGGTCGTCGGTCATGCCCAGCAGCACCTCGATACGCACCTTCTGATGGGGTTGCATCACCTTTTCGAAGATAAAGTCGGTGGCAAAGAGAAAGCCGATGGCCAACACGATGGAAAAGGCCATCAAATGGACGTTCTTCAAGTTTTTCTTGAGTGCCGACACAGCTATGTAGACCACTGTCACCAAGAGGCTGCCTATGAGGACATAATCCAGATTGAAGCGATAGACGCAGGCATTGCAAATGCAGGCCAATAAGAGCGGTACGGCATCAATCAGCAAGATGGTGAACCGCATTCTCCTTTCGCGCGGATTGGCCAGACTGAACCAGCAGAAGAGCAGCGCCTCAATGCAGAGCAACGAAATAAAAGTACCCAAACAAGTGTGTTGCCACAGCATGGCTGCATTATAACGTATCGACACGATAAACAAGACGATTGCGGCGATGGCGGCTCCCAACACCCATGGAGTCATGCCCACGCGGAAAAGTACCAGAAACAGAGAAAGATAGACCAAGGCCGAACCGGTTTCCTTCTGCAGCAGCACCAAGAGGATAGGCAACATAATGATACCGATAACAAGATACTTGCGGCGGGAACGCTTCAAGTCGAAGTCCTGTTGCGAGATGCATTTGGCCAAGGCTAGAGAGGTGGCCATCTTGGCGAACTCGGCCGGTTGAAACGAGAAGGGGCCCAGCACCAGCCAAGAGCGCGAACCTTTGATTTCCGGAGCCAGCACGATGGTTACCGCCAGCAGGCCCATCACCAGAAGATAAATATAGTTGGCCGCGCCGCCTATCCAACGAGAGTCAATCAGCAGCATCAGCACGGCAGCCAGCAGAGAGACGACTATCCAGACGAACTGTTTGCCCGAAGCGATATTCCCACTGAAGATATCCAGACTCTCCTCATAATTGTAACTGGCACTATAGATGGTCATCCAGCCCAGGAAAACCAAGGCCAGATACATCACTATCATCTGGTAGTCGAGCGACGCCCAGAAAGTTTTGTTATTTGCGTTCGGGCTCAACTTCCATCAAATTAGCGTTCAACAATCTTGTTTCCATCCAGCGTCGCTGGGGCGCAATCTCACCCTTGAGATAATGTTCCAGCAAGAGCGAGGCCATCGGCACTGCCCAAGTGGCACCGAAACCGCCGTTTTCGATAAAGACCAGCAGCGCAATCTTGGGTTGTTCCATGGGCGCGAAGCACATGAATATGGAATGGTCCACGCCCACGTTCTCGGCCGTACCCGTCTTGCCGCAAACAGCTATACCGGGTATAGCCACGCCGCGCGAAGTACCGTAAGGCTCCGTCACCGATGCGCGCATACCTTGCACGATAAGGTCGAACCAGGTACTGTCTACCGTCGTCACATGGCGGGTGGTGTATTTTTCGTCGATGGTTGCGTCTTCAATCGCCTTTACCATATGGGGCGTACAATACCAGCCACGGTTGGCAATGGTGGCGCAGAGATTGGCAATCTGCATGGGGGTGGCCAGGATTTCGCCCTGTCCGATGGCATTGGAGATGATGGTGGCACCCTTCCAACCACGCTTGCCATAGCGTTTGTCGTAGAAGGCGGCATCGGGAATCAGGCCGGGCTGTTCGTAAGGCAGGTCTATGCCCAGACGCGCACCGTAACCGAAGCTGCTCACATGCCGATGCCACACTTCCATGGCCTCTTGGCGGGACTCGTATTTGGGCGCATCCACCAGGGCGCGGTAGGCGGCGGCGAAATAGGCATTGCAGGAAGTGGCGATGGCAGGCTTCAACTCCAAAGGCGAGAAATGCGAATGGCAACCCATCTTCATACCGGCAAAAGCGTAACCGTTATGGCAGGCAAAACGCGTCTGCGGCGTGACGATACCTTCCTGCAGCAGCACCAGGCCCTGCAAAGGCTTGAAAGTGGAGCCGGGAGGATAAAACGACTGGATGGGCCGGTTGAGGAATATCTTGTGGGGAGACTGCTGCAGCGTCTTGTAGTTCTCGGACGATTGGAAACCCACCAGCAGCGAAGGGTCGTAGGTGGGAGCAGAAACATAACAGAGCACTTCACCGCTCGAAGGTTCTATGGCCACGATGGCACCGCGCTTGTTCTGCATCAGCTGTTCGGCGTATGCTTGCAAATCAGCGTCGAGCGAAAGCGTCAGGTCCTTGCCCGACACGGGGCGAAGGTCGCGGTGACCGCCGGCGTAGCTTCCCTTGACGCGCCCGTGCACGTCGCGCAGGTAAAGTTGGTAGCCTTTCTCGCCACGCAAGGTCTTCTCGTACATCTTCTCGATGCCCGAGCGACCGCTGTAATCGCCCGATTCATAATAGGGATCGTCTTCGATGTCCTTACGGTTTACTTCGCCCACATAACCCAGCGCATGGGCCGCTATGGGCTGCGAATAGGAACGCATGGAACGGGCTTGCAGGCTGAAACCCGGAAAGTTGAACAGATGTTCCTGAATGGGCGCACACTGTTCGGCCCTAAGCTGCGAGATAAACACCTGCGGCGTGTAAGACGAATAGCCCGGGTTCAAGCGGCGGTTGCGCAGGTTCTTCATACGCGTCTCGAAATATTCCCGGTCGATGCCAAGGTGCTCACAAAAAGCCAGCGTATCGAGGTTCTTCATCTCACGCGGGGTCACCATCAGGTCGTAGCAAACGCTGTTGTAAACCATCACCTTGCCGTGACGGTCGTAGATGATACCGCGCTCCGGCTTGAGTATCCGCTTGCCCTGAGCGTTGCGCAAGGCCGAACGTTCGTATTCGTCCGAGAGCAGCTGCAAGTAAGCCAGACGGCCGATATACACCACAGCCATCAGCACCACCATAGCGATGATGACCAGCGAACGTCGGCTATATTCTTGATACATCCGGTGCATGGCGGCAAAAGCTTAAGAAGCCCTTCGGAAACGTTCCAGCAACAACATCAGCAGCAGCGAAGCCAGGGTACTGCCCACTATCTTCAAAAGCAGTACGGGCAGATTCAGGAAGCTGAAGCTTTCCAGCAGAAAATAGCAAGCGTGATGGATGAACACCAACAGCATCATATATTTCCAGTAGGCCAGAAAACCGAGGCTTTTCTCGCTCACGCGGGTAAGGGCTTCCTTGCTGGCCGCCCAGCGAAGCACCGGCTGACGCAGATAGGCCATCAGTGTGGCCGACATGGTGTGCAGCCCCGGACAGTCGAGGGCGAAATCGAGCAGCAGCCCACTGCCGAAAGCCAGCAGCAAGGTGGGATATACCGACCACTGTGCCGGCAATATCAAAATGGCAAAAATGTAGATAAAGGGGCTTATCGACCAAAACTGTACCAGCGGAAAGACGAAAATCTGCAGCAGGAGCAGAAATGCCAGCAACAGCAAATACTTGTAGGCATCGGAACGCATCATAGCAAAGCCTCCTTCTCCAAAGCCTGTTGCTCATCATGATGTATGCGGCGCAGCAGACGCACATTGTCCAGCGTTTCGAAACAGGGGAATAGTGCCACGGAAGCGCTGTAGAAACTGTCGCCCTCCACTTTTTCCGTGCCAGTAATGATACCGATGGGTATGTCACGCGGGAAGGCCGACGAGAAGCCGCTGGTCAGCACCGTGTCGCCCAATTGCCACATACGATAGCCGGGCATTTCCTTCAACAAGGCCTTGTGGGTGTCACCACCCTGCCACGTCAACGTCCCCACGATATTGGTATGCTGCACGTAACAGCTGATGCGCGAATTCACGCTCAGCACGGACATCGCCACACTGTAATGCTGCGAACAAGCCATAACGATGCCCACCACCCCTTGCGGGTCAACCACGCCCATACCTTTTTCCACGCCGTCTTCGGTGCCCACATCGAGCGTAAAGCTGTTCGAGAGCATCGACACGGAGTTTTTGATGACACGGGCATGGATAAATTCAAAATCCAGGGCAGGTTTGAGGGCCTGCTCCTGGATATGATAGTCGTTCAAGCACGATTCCAATTGTGCCACACGCGATTGTAAAGCACTGTTT
>CAYRHC010000140.1:0-4793 GCA_964423935.1 uncultured Bacteroidales bacterium
AGTAGTTGTGAGCCGGAGTTTTTGGCAGCAGTAAAGAAGCCAATGTTGTTCTCGCAAGTCTTGATTTCCGAGCAAATACTCTCGTACTGACGCATCAGACGTTCGCGTTCGCGCTGTACCTTGTGCTGGCCCTGTGATTTGATGTCGGCCAGATTCTGCTGGAAGTTGTTCAGACGGCGCGATGAACGGTCGACGTTCAAGCGGGTTGATTGGGCGGCCAGTGCTTCGTACCACTGGTTGTAAAGCTGGTCTTTTTCTTTGAAAGGCACGTGACCGATGGCGGCCCAGCGATCGTTCCAGTCTTTCAGTTGGGCCATGGCAGCCTCTTGGTCTAGTTCTTCGGCAAAGGCCTTCACTTCTTCGATGAGCGCTTTCTTGGCCTGCAAGTTCTGCTGTTCTTGCTGACGCGGCGAAGCTGCATGCTTTTCCTTCTGTTCGAAGAAATAGTCGCAAGCACCGATAAAGCGTTTCCAAATGGCGTTGGAGTATTTGCGGGGTACCTGACCGATTTCCTTCCAGGCTTTCTGAATTTTCACCAATTCGCTGGCGGTAGCATTCCAATCGGTGCTGTCCTTGAGGGCCTCTGCCCTTTCGCAGAGAGCGCGCTTCTTCTCCAGGTTTTCATTGAGTTTCTCCTTCATTTCCTTGTAGAAGTTGCTCTTGGCCACGAAGAAAGCATCGCAAGCGGCGCGGTAGCGTTCGTAGATTTTGGTGTTATGCTTTTTAGGCGCAAAGCCGATACCCTTCCACTCTGCTTGCAAAGCCATCACCTGAGTGGTAATATCTTCCCAAGCCTTGAAGCTGGTGAGTGTGCTGAGGTCGATAGCCTCAATCTTTTCGCAGATTTCGGTCTTGCGGGCCAGATTGTCGTTTTCAGCCTCTTTGAGTTGTTCGAAGAAAGCCTGATATTTCTTGTTGATTTCGGTAGATGCATTCTTAAAGCGCTGCCACATTTCCTCGCGGATATCTTTGGCCACGGGACCGGTTTCGCGCCATTGGTCGTGCAGTTGCTGCAACTTGCGGAATGCCACCACGACATCGGGCGCATCCACCAGCTTTTCGGCAGCCTCGCACAGAGCGGTCTGAGCTTCGAGATTCTTCTTGCTGTCGTAATCGCGGAATTCGTTGTACAGACGCAACTGGTCGTAGAATTTTTCCACTTCGGCCTGATAGCGTTTCCAAAGGTCGTTCACGTATTCCTGGGCAACGGGGCCGGTCTCTTTCCATTCCTGTTGCAAGCGGCGTACCTCATTCAAGGCTTTGTGTATATCGTCACAGTTTTCGTTCAGCGCATGAATTTTCTCGATTATATCATTTTTCTTGGCCAGATTCTCCTGACGTTCCTTTTCGGCCAGAGCAATCTGTTCGGCGCGCTTTTCCCGCCAGAGGTTCAGTATCGACTTAAACTCGGTTTCCAAAGCGTAATGTGCTTCTGTCGGAAAGTCCTCGACAGCATTACCTGCTTCGACAAAGAGTTTCTTGGCCAAATCGATTTCCTGCTTGTGATGTTTGTAAAAAGCAGATTTAACAGCCTCAATTTTCTCTTTGTCAGGCTGTTGCTCTGTCAAAAGCTTCTTGAGATAATCGATATAACCGGCAGCCGTCTGGGGAGCTTCGTCAGCAACGGCTTCTTGTACAGCAGTATTTTCCTGCAGGTCTAGAGATTCTTTACTTTCCATAATATTCACACATAAAAACATTCATAAGCGAGTCACTACGACGCGCTTGAAGAATGCAAATAAAACCAAATAATTCGGTTTGACCAAGTGAGGCCTTTATTTTTGTTAAAATATTTTAGACGAGTCCGGATGTCGACTCGGAGGATGCCTGGGAAGATTTGGCGGGTTGCAGGCTCATCCAGAAATACGCGATAACACCGGTAATGGCCGTCATGATGGTGTTGACACCGTGCATAAGCAAGGCGAAAACGCCCGCTTGAGCGGCACTGACACCGTAAAAGCCCAGTGAATAAATCACCATAAAGTGCCAAGCGCCGATACCTCCCTGCACAGGGGCTATGGTGGAAATATTGGCCATCACATTGGCTGTGTACATAGCTGCCAAATCAAGGCCCAAAGGTTCAAGGAAGAAGTATTTCCCCACAAAGAAAGACAGAAAATAGAACAGCCATATAAGTATGGTGTAAAGGACAAACAGCCAGGGTTGGCGCAAATAGCCGATGCTGCTCATGCCCATCCACACGTGGTGAAACACGCCTTGAATCTTTTTATAGCAAGCTTTGTTTTTCAGATAACGCAGTACCAACACCACCAGTAAGACAAAAAGAACAATGCCCAGCCAGAGTTTCCACGATAGCAGCACCGACATCCAACCTTGGGCCTTTTCAGGATTGTCGCCAAAAAAGCTGCGAAGCACATCGGCTTCGATGACCAACACCGAAAGTGCCATCAACAAAATACACAAACCGTCGAAAAGGCGCTCGGTTACCATGGTGCCAAGGGCTTTGGAAAAAGGAATGCCATCGTGTTGCTTCATTTGTCCGCAGCGCAAAACATCACCCAAACGCGGAAAGAGCAGGTTGGCGCCATAGGCCGAAAACATGGCCAAAATGGCGTATTTGCGGTTGGTCTTGAAACCGGGCATACAGCCGTCAATCAGTTGGCTCCATCGCAGGGCGCGCAGTATAATCGGGCAAAAGAAAAGTACGATGAATGCTATTATCCACGGCCATTGCAAGCCCTGAGCCAGAATGTCTTTCATGGCCGAGAAGTCCATCTTTCGGAAAACCAGCCAAAACAGGAAGAGACCCAAGGCCAGCGGCACAAGCCATTTGAGTATCTTTTTTATGGTGTTCATGTAGTATTTTTTCAATTATATGTTTACTTTTGCCCGGTTTTAGACAAGGCATCGGGCCTTATGGCCGTGTCGTGGAGCGCAAAAGTAGCAATTAATCGCCAATCGCGCACAGTATTGTTCAACTATTTCTTCTCGTATGGATGACGACGGTAAAACCCAAGAAAGCTTTAGGACAGCACTTCCTGAAAGATCTGTCGGTGGCACGTCGTATTGCCGACACCGTTGACAGCTGTCCCGACCTACCTATGCTGGAAATCGGCCCGGGCATGGGCGTTCTTACCCGCTTTCTCATGCAGAAAGGGCGTCCGTTCAAGGTGGTGGAAATAGACCGCGAGTCGGTGGCCTACCTGCAAGACAATTTTCCCAAAGAACTCAGCGACAATATCATAGCCGGCGACTTCCTGCGCATGGACTTGCAGGAATGTTTCCAGGGTTCGCCTTTTGTGCTTATCGGCAACTATCCCTACAACATTTCCTCGCAGATATTCTTCAAGCTGCTCGAATACAAAGACTTGATTCCCTGTTGCGCGGGCATGATACAGCGAGAAGTAGCTCAACGCATCGCCTCGCCGGCAGGCAAGAAAGCCTACGGAATTTTGAGTGTGCTGCTGCAAGCCTATTACGATATCGAATATCTTTTTACAGTAGACGAACAGGTGTTCGACCCTCCGCCAAAAGTGAAGTCGGCGGTGGTCAGACTCAGCCGCAACGGGCGCAGCAGCCTGCCTTGCGACGAGCAGCTGTTCAAGACGGTGGTCAAGACGGCTTTCAACCAGCGCCGGAAAACGCTGAGGAATTCCCTCAAGCCTTTGCTGGGCAAAAACACCGCCATCTACAGCGACCCCATCTTCGACAAACGCCCCGAGCAGTTGGATGTGGAGCAGTTCATCTCCTTGAGCCTGATGGTCGGGCAAGAGCTTAGCAAGGCGCAAGTCTAGACAAATAGAAGTTTCATCGTCAGCCTGCTGACAGTAAAAAGAAGAATATGGCTGAAATCAAATTGTTTTACCACGAAAACGGCCGAGCCAAGGTTAGCCGCAGTCTTGAGTTTCTGAAAGAGACCCCTCGCGAGAAGTTTTTCTGGATCGACCTTAACGACGTAGACGAAGAAGTGGAGGAACAGCTGGAGGATTTCCTGAAAATCTACATCCAGGAAGAAGAAGAAATGGAAGAAATCGAGATGAGTTCGCGCTATATCGAGACTTCCGACACCTTGGTCATCAATTCGAACTTTCTGCTGGAAAATTACGAGCTTGAAACCTTGTCGTTCATCATCAAGAACGATATACTCGTCACTGTCCACAACGAGAATCTGCCCACGCTGAACGAAGTGGCCCGCCGTATCACCACCAACCCGCGCAACTACCCCAGCGGTTATCACGTCATGGTGGCCATTCTGGAAACCCGTGTGGAAAAGGATGCCGACCTTATCGAGGACATCATCGACAAAATTGCCAACCTGAGCGATTCCATCCGCGAGGCCGACGAAGATATTCTGATGGAAATCACCAACTTGCAGGAACAGAGCCTGTCTATCCGCCAGAACATCATCGAGAAGCAGCGCTCCATTTCCAACCTGCTCAAGAGCGAATTCCTACCTCAGGAACTTATGTCGAAATGTTCCATGATTATCAAGGACATCAATTCGCTGATAGACCACACTAAGTTCAGTTTCGAGCGGCTCGACTATTTGCAGGACACCTTCCTGGGTTTGGTTAATATCAACCAAAACAAGATTACCAAGATATTTACAGTGGTGTCGGTCATCTTTATGCCGCCAACGCTTATTGCCAGCATCTACGGACAGAACTTTCACCGCATGCCCTTCTTGGACCACCCGGCGGGCTTTTGGATTTCGCTGGGCATCATGTTCCTTTTCTCGGGCATCATCCTGCTGGTTTTCCGCAAGAAACACTGGCTGTAACCCAGGGTTGCGGCGGGAGTCAAGAGGGCTGCGGCCGGTGGCCGCAGCCCTC
>CAYRHC010000141.1:0-4765 GCA_964423935.1 uncultured Bacteroidales bacterium
GGGCTAGAAGTGGAATTCGTTGCTTTGAACGATATCCAAGCCGTCAAGCAGGCACTGGCCGCTCAAGATGTCTGCGCCGTAATGATTGAAGGCATTATGGGTGTGGGCGGCATACAGCTTCCCGACGACGAGTTCCTGCGCGAACTGCGTGAGGTCTGCACCGCCACCGGCACTGTGCTCATTTTGGACGAAATTCAGTCGGGTTATGGCCGCAGCGGTAAGTTTTTTGCCCATCAGTACAGCGGTATACGCCCCGACCTTATTACCGTGGCCAAAGGTATCGCCAACGGGTTTCCTATGAGCGGTGTGCTTATCTCGCCCATGTTCGAAGCTGTCTACGGCATGCTGGGCACCACTTTCGGCGGCAACCACCTGGCTTGCTCCGCCGCCCTGGCCGTGCTTGATGTCATCGAGGGCGAACACCTCATCGACAATGCCGCCAAAGTGGGAGACTTTCTTTTGGAAGAATGCCGCAAGTTGCCGCAGATCAAGGATGTGCGCGGCCGCGGTCTGATGATAGGGTTGGAATTCGAACAGCCTATCAAGGAACTTCGTCAGGCCTTGCTCTACGACAAGCATATTTTTACAGGAGTGAGCGGTGCCAATGTCATCAGACTCTTGCCTCCGCTCTGCCTGTCCAAACAAGAAGCGCAGTGTTTCATCGACTCATTAAAAGATTTGCTATGAAATTTGGTATTATCGGCGCAGGCAATATGGGTGGCGCCATTGCAAGAGGGCTTGTAAAAACCGCACAGTTCAAAGCCAGTGACATCATTGTCAGCGACCTGTCTGAAACTTGTCTGGAAACCTTGAAGGGCGACTGTCCCGACATTTGCACCTGCAAGGATAACCTGCAAGCCGCCCAAGCCGACATCGTACTGCTGGCCGTCAAGCCTTGGCTGGTCAATGTGGTTCTGCGCGAAATCGGTTCTGTACTCAACAACAGCAAGATTCTGATTGTGGTGGCCGCCGGCATTAATTTTGAGCACATTTACCAGCATCTGCCCGAAGAGATGGATTTGCTGCCCTGCTATCGCCTGATCCCTAACACGGCCATCAGCGAGCAGGAAAGCATGAACCTGTTTGCCGCCTGCAACACGACCCCCGAACAGAACGATTATATTTTTTCCATCTTCGGCAAGATGGGCAGTTGCCTATTGCTTGACGAAGACAAAATGGACGCTGCCACGGCACTCACTTCTTGTGGCATTGCCTATGCTTTGCGCTATGTGCGCGCATCGGTGCTGGCCGCAGTAGAGATGGGATTCCGTCCCGCACAGGCGCAGGAGATGGTGGCTCAGACCATCAAGGGGGCAGCGGCTTTGCTGTTGAAGGGTGACACCACCGCCGAGCAGGAAATTGACAAGGTTTGCACACCTGGAGGCATTACCATTAGAGGGTTGAACGAGATGGAAGCCAAGGGCTTCAGCAATGCCATCATTCAAGGCTTGAAAGCCAGCCTTTAAGGCCCTACACCCACCATGAGAATCGTTGTTAAAATAGGAAGCCAAGTGATCAGCCGCGAGGACGGCAGTCTGGATGTTACACGCATGTCGGCCCTGGTAGACCAAGTATCCGAGCTGCACCGGCAAGGCATCGAAGTGATGATGGTCTCGTCGGGAGCCGTCGCCGCAGGACGAGGGGAATTCAAGCCTCAGCAAAAGCTCGATGCCGTAGAGCAACGCCAGTTGTTTTCGTCCATCGGACAGGCTATTCTCATCAACAAATACTATATGTTTTTTCGCGACCACAACATCGGTTGCGGACAGATACTCACCACCAAGGAAAACTTTTCCGACCGTCGTCATTACCTGAATCAGAAGCAATGTATGCAGGTTATGCTGGCCAACGGCATCATTCCCATCATCAACGAAAACGACACCACTTCGGTAACCGAGCTGATGTTTACCGACAACGACGAACTGTCGGGGCTTATCGCCACCATGATGGATGCCGATATGCTGATTCTGCTGAGCAATGTGGACGGCATTTTCAAAGGCGACCCCAAAGAGGGTGCCGAACTGATAGCGCAGATTGAACCTTCGCAGGATGTCAGTGCCTATATCTCGACGCGAAAATCGGCCTTCGGACGCGGCGGAATGCTCACCAAATACCGTATTGCCGCCAAAGTAGCCGAAGAAGGCATAGCCGTGGCCATAGCCAACGGTAAACGCGACCATATCATAGCCGATATCGTGGATGGGTACAAGCTACCACTGACACAACGACGACAGCCCTTCAGCCTGTTCGTGGCCGAGAAACGTTCATCAGCCGTCAAGAAGTGGATAGCGCACAGCGAAGGGTTCGCCAAGGGAGAGATTCATATCAACGAAGCCTGCTGCCAGGCCATCAATTCGAGCAAGGCCTGCAGCCTGCTGCCCGTTGGCGTGACAAGGATTGTGGGTGAGTTTGAAAAGGGCGACTTGGTGCGTATCGTAGCCAAGGGACAAATCATCGGTATCGGCAAGGTTTCCTGCGACAGCACCGCTGCCAAGCGCAATATGGGCCGCAAGGGGCAACGCCCGCTTATTCATTACGATTATCTCTATTTGGAATAATATGGACTTGACCGCAGCCCTCCGCGAAGTACAGCAGGCCAGCCTCGCACTCGCCTGCACCCCAGACGATGACATAGCGCAACTGTTGCTCTATCTGGCCGACAGCATCGAGGCCCAGAGCGCTTTTCTTCTGACGGAGAACCATAAAGACTTGGAGCGGATGTCGGCCGAAGACCCTAAATACGACCGTCTCCGGCTGAGCGAAGCGCGTCTGAAGGGCATTGCCGATGATATGCGTCATGTGGCCGCGCTTCCTTCGCCCGTTGGCGAGATCTTGAGCGAGACCCGGCGGCCCAATGGCATGACCATCAAAAAAGTGCGCGTGCCTTTTGGAGTTATCGGCATCATTTACGAAGCGCGGCCCAACGTCACCTTCGATGTTTTCACGCTCTGTCTGCGCAGCCACAATGCCTGCGTACTGAAAGGCGGATCCGATGCGTCATTCTCCAATTTGGCAGCCATAAATCTTATAGAAGAGGCCTTGTGTCACTTTGGTTTTCCGCCCCGCACGGTCTTGCTTATGCCAAATGATCACGCCAGCACCGAAGCCTTGCTACAAGCCATCGAGTACGTAGACTTAATTATTCCGCGGGGCGGTCAGAACTTGATTCGCTTTGTGCGCGAACACGCCAAAGTGCCGGTTATTGAAACGGGTGCAGGCATCTGCCATTGTTACTTTGACAAGGCTGGCGATGTAGCCAAGGGCGCGGCCATTGTCAACAACGCCAAGACACGTCGCGTGAGTGTTTGCAACGCGCTCGACTGCCTTATCGTACACCGAGACCGCCTAGAAGACCTTCCGCGCTTGTGCGATGCTCTATCCCAATCGCAGGTGCATATCTTTGCCGACAGTGCCGCCTACATCCATCTAAAGGGCCGATATCCGCAAGAGTTGCTGTCACCCGCGAGCGAAGATCATTACGGCACAGAGTTTCTCGACTATAAAATGGCCATCAAGACGGTAGACGGCATCGAACAGGCGCTGGAGCATATACAACGCTATTCGTCCAAGCACAGCGAAAGTATCGTCACGGAAGACCCCGAGGCCAAAGCTTTGTTTCAGGCCAAGGTCGATGCCGCTTGCGTGTACGTGAACGTATCGACGGCTTTCACCGATGGCGGGCAGTTCGGCTTTGGCGCAGAAATTGGTATCAGCACCCAAAAGATGCACGCCCGCGGCCCGATGGCGCTACCCGAACTTTGCAGCTACAAGTATTTGATTGAAAGTCAAAATTTTGCTATACGAAATTCATAAATCATTCATCATGAGACATTATACCAGTATCCACGATTTGGGCGATATCAGAGCCGCCGTCAAAGAAGCTCTGGCCATCAAGCAAGACCGTTTTGCCTTCCAAAGCCTGGGCAAGAACAAGACCGCACTGCTCATTTTCTTCAACAACAGCCTGCGTACCCGCCTCAGCACACAAAAGGCTGCTATAAATCTGGGTATGAATGTCATTGTGCTCGATGTCAATCAGGGAGCTTGGAAACTGGAAACCGAACGCGGTGTCATTATGGACAGCGACAAGTCGGAACATTTGCTGGAGGCCATTCCCGTTATGGGCAGTTATTGCGATGTTATCGGCGTGCGCTCCTTCGCCCGCTTCGAGAGTAAGGAGGACGACTACAACGAGAAGATACTGAACCAATTCATCCAGTATTCGGGCAAACCCGTCTTCAGCATGGAAGCCGCCACGGGACATCCTCTGCAAAGCTTTGCCGACCTTATCACCATTGAGGAATACAAGAAATGCGAGCGTCCCAAGGTGGTGCTTACCTGGGCTCCTCACCCCAAAGCCCTACCTCAAGCCGTACCCAACAGCTTTGCGGAAATGGCCAATGCCGCTGGCTACGACTTTGTCATTACACATCCCAAGGGTTACGAATTGGACGAAAAATTTGTGGGCAATGCCCGCGTGGAATACGACCAGAAGAAGGCCTTCGAAGGGGCTGACTTTATCTACGCCAAGAACTGGGCGGCCTACCGCGACCCCAACTACGGGCAAATTATCAGCAAAGATCCCTCGTGGACGGTGGACACCGAGCACATGTCATGGACGAACAATGCCTATTTTATGCATTGCCTACCCGTGCGTCGCAATATGATTGTGAGCGATGACGTGATTGAGAGTCCGCAGTCGATTGTCATTCCCGAAGCGGCCAACCGCGAGATTTCCGCCCAAACGGTGCTGATGAAGATATTG
>CAYRHC010000142.1:0-3525 GCA_964423935.1 uncultured Bacteroidales bacterium
CAGCGGCCAAACCATCGGCCTTCAGCACGTAAGGGGCTTTCAGCGTTTTAAGGAAGTTGATACCGGCTGCCAGATTATCGGCAGTGACGCTCATGTAGCCAGCCGTAGGAATATGATGACGCATCATAAAGGCCTTGGAAAAATCCTTGCTGCCTTCCAGTCTGGCACCGCTCTTGGACGGACCGATAACGGAAATGTGCTGAAGGGCGCTGTCTTGACGGAAGAAATCGGCGATCCCTTTCACCAAGGGGTCTTCGGGTCCAACTACCAGCATATCAATCTGGTGGCTCAGCGCGAAATCTTTGATGGCGGGAAAATCATCGGCCTTGATGTTGGCGTTCTCGCCCACCAGAGCGGTGCCTGCGTTACCGGGCGCGATATAGAGTTTTTCAACTTTGGGACTTTGGGCAATCTTCCATGCCAAGGCGTGTTCACGGCCGCCGGAGCCAAGCAAAAGGATATTCATGAGATGCTGTGATTAATGTGGCAAAAGTACAAAAAAAACGCTAGCCTCAAAACTTGAATGTCAGAACGCAACCGAGGCTCCATAAGGAACTTTGGCCTTCTTTGAAAGTGCTTTTGGCGCGTACCTGCAAGTGACTGTGACTGCTTGGGTTGCCGGCCAGCGCCAGACACAGGTATTGGCCTTGACCGCTCAGGTTGGCAAAGGGCATGCCGCCGGCCAGTTCGGTAGAATAAAGGTAATGGTTCAAGCCTTTGTCGCCATCGAAAAGTGCGAAAAGCAGGCTGCTTCTCAGGGGAAGGCCGGGGCAGCGGGCGGCGGCTTCCTGGGCCAAGCACCAGGAAGCCGCCCGCCCGCTGCCCATCCACAGTACCTGACTTTTGAAGCTCCAAGGCTCCTCTTCCATCAGCAATTGGCACTTGACCGAGCGCGTCAACTGTCGCTGCAAGGGCCGGACACCCGCCATAGCGGTCTTCGCGTTTTTCAGCTGTTGCTTCTCCTTGTAACGCAACTTGACGGAAAACTGCCGAGTGACAGCCCAATCTGCTTCAATCTGACTGTCCCAGCCCGTAGACGGCGCATTGACACCGTTGCGCAGCCAGAGGAAACGGTAACAGTCTAGGTAACAACGGATGTTGCATTGCGGCAAGAGCCTGCAGTCGACGGCCAGAAAAACACCATCTTCGTTGCTAACGGCAATCTTCGCGCTGAAGGTGGACGCAAAGGGTGCCTGATAGGCTTTCTGGAACGAACGCAAGGATACGAAGAGGTTCATGTCGGCACCTACTTTGCCGTTCAGATGCATGATGGCTGCCCGCTGCCCGTGGTGGTCGAAAGCCAGTTCGCCGCCCCAAAACCATAGCCCCATGCGACAGCGCCAATCGGTCGAGACATTGCCACCACGCTTGCCCCGAAAATAGAAATGGTTGTAGGCCTGCCATTGTGGTTGCCAAGGGTAGTTGAATTGATAGTACAACCCGTTCACGGCCCATTGCCACAATCCATAGCGCTGTTGTAGGCGTAGCCCGCTGACTTGACGCTGTACATTGCCGTGTTTGGCTTGGTCTTTGTCCGTGCGGTGCAAGCCGTCGGTCTTGAGCGAAGTGAAGTAGCCCTCTTTCAAGTTAGCATCGATGGCCTGCAGCGAACAGAACGCCGACAGAGTAGTAATGGCTTTGGTATTCTTGACCAGCTCCACTTGCGTCGCCAAGCCGCGAAAATAACTGCTCTCGGCCCAAGAACGCTGTGGGCGGAATATCTTGGTGTTGGTCAGCAGCGTCTGGGTAGCCGTCGATTTGCCACCGAACAAGCCGGAAGACAGCATCAGTCCCTGTCCGAAACTGACGCGGAAATCTCCCACAATCAGTTGTCGCAGTGCCTTGATATCCTTCAGTTCGAGGAAAAAACCTTTATGGTCACCCCAAGTTTCGCCTTCGTCCTTGTCGAAACACAGTCCCCATTGCAAATGCCGTCGTCCGTCGAAAATTAGTTGGTAAGCATGCGCAAGTCTGCTGCCGCGATAAGAACTGTCTATAACGGCGGCCCCCAATCGGATATCGGCCTTCTGCCGCACTTGCCATTTTCCATAGTGAAGTTCTCTCCCCAGGTCTGGATGGGGCGAGGCTTCTACTTTGTCCACACAGAAAAAGGGTCGGACTTTCTTCAGCGTCATAGGTGTCCAACCGAAAACCAACAGCAATTCCGATACGGATTCCACAGGACGATAGCGCCTTAGATAATCCGTCAAGGCTTCCTTTTCGTGCAAATCCAGCATGGGCAGGGCCTGGATATCGTCATCGCTGCAGCTGTTCAAATCCAACGGATGGTTCCACAGCTCCAACATCTCATCGTAAATGTAGCTGATGTTTTCCTCGTCGAATTCTTCCAAATACGAACTGAGAAATGCATCAAACTGGAACGAGTTGCCCGAATCTTGCGCCCATAAAGAGCTGTTCCCAAAGTTGATAGCTACCAACCAGCACAAGACAATCAGCTTGTAGCCATAAGCGGTTTCAGCGTGCATAGTCGTAACAGTAAGAACATCCAAGCATGGCCGATGGCCCAAGACGAAAATCGTAAAGCAGGGCGGCATTCCATTGCCAATTTTTCCAGCAAAAGGCTGCACCGACACTGGGTCTGGCTTGTGGCAAGCGACAGCCTAAACGGTATTCCCAACGTATTTTTCCACCACTTTCGTTTTTGAAACAGAGGGCGTAATGTCCGTTGGGAACGGAACGTCCACGGTAAGCCAGTTCGGCCATCAGCTCCAAGGGCCCTTCGCAATAGCTGCCGGCCAGATGAAACCCATGCCGGTGCCCCAAATATCCGCTATCACTCAACCACCCTAAATGCCATAACAACAGATTGATTCGCCAATGCTTATGTGGAAAAAACAACAAATGCTGCTCCAGCAAAAAACTGGAATGCTGTGCCTTGAGTCCGTAGGCATAATGCAACGCCAGCCCCGCTTGCCAACGTCCACTCATCAATCGCTCGCCCCGAAGTTCAAGCAACAGAATCTCCGAGCTTTGCCCCGAAAACTCCAAAACATAACGGCTCAAATATTCCTGCTGTTGCCAACGTAAACGATTGTGCCATAAATCCATCTGGAAATAAGGAAGATAACTTTCTGCATTTACCGTTCTGTAGCTGGCTCCGCTGTCGATGGGAAGGCACCATGTAGCAGCACACAAAGCCTCACCCATAGCTAAACTACGGGTATCCGTCAAGACCAGCGTGGGATTCATCACTTGGGCTCCAAGACTAAAGGACAAACAGAGCCCGGCGAAAACAAAATGTGCTTTCACGTATCAATCGGCTTTGTGCTCTCACAGGATTAGGTTGCAGCAAAGGTAAGGTTCTTTCCCCTGTTTTTCCAAACACTCTCAGTTCATATATGGCCTTTTCGGACATTTTTGGCTTTGTCATCAGTCACGTAGGTCGCCTACGCTCCTTCTTCCAAAACCAAAACTGCCTCGAAAAATCCATATATGAGGATACCAAGGAAGCCTTTTCGGACATTTTTGGCTTTGTCATCAGTCACGTAGGTCGCCTACGCTCCT
>CAYRHC010000142.1:3625-4751 GCA_964423935.1 uncultured Bacteroidales bacterium
TCTTCCAAAACCAAAACTGCCTCGAAAAATTCATATATGAGGATACCAAGGAAGCCTTTTTGGACATTTTTGGCTTTGTCATCAGTCACGTAGGTCGTCTACGCTCCTTCTTTTTTATTATCTTCGCCCTGTAATCTTGGAAGATTTGAAAAAGCCCTTGCGATGAAAAAATCAAAAGCTTTGACACTGATATTCACGATGATGCTCTTGCTCCTGCAAGGGCAGGCCTTGGCACAATCTTCCCTTACGCAAACGACGACCACGATTCAAGAACAGTCGCAACTTCAGCGCGTGCCCGCCTATATCGATGCCTCGGGCGACACCATCCCCAGTATCCTGCTCAAGCCTTATATAAAATATGCGCCCGCTGCCCCCATGACTACCCGTCAGCAACGTTACTACTGGCGCTTGGTGCGTGATGTAAGGCTCTGCCTTCCGCTAGCCAAAACTGCCGCGGCCACCATGATAGAGACCACCGAATACATCCGCACGCTTCCTACCGAAAAAGAACGAGAGCAGCATCTGCAGCAAATGCAGAAAGACTTGGTGCGCGACTATGAACCTGTTTTGCGTAAAATGTCCTACAGCCAGGGAAAAGTCCTGCTCAAGCTGATAGTACGCGAATGCAACTCAACGCCCTACGAAATTTTGCAGGCCTATTTGGGTGATTTCGCCGCCGGCTTCTGGCAGGCAGTGGCTCGCATCTTCAGCGCGGACCTTAAAATAGACTATCAGCCCGAGGGTCGCGATGCCCTTATCGAGAAAATTGCTATCCAAATAGAGCAAGGCGAGTTGTAATTTACGCCAATGGGAGACTCCTTACTCGTTCTTGAGCGAGAGTACCGGATTGGTGTGGGCGATTCTAAGCGAGCCGATAGCGATGGTGGTGGCCACTACAGCCAGTACGAAAACGTCGGCTATTAAGAAATAGAGCGGATTCAAGACCACCCGAACGGCAAACTGTTTCAGCCAAAGATCGGCAATAAACCAGGCAATAACGTCTCCAACAAGAACCGCTACTACAGCTACCTTAAGCAGGTCAGTGACAAGCATCGAGACAATTTCGGAAGTCTGCGCCCCGTTGACCTTGCGGACGGCGATCTCTGCGCTGCGGCGGTAATTCTCG
>CAYRHC010000143.1:0-4684 GCA_964423935.1 uncultured Bacteroidales bacterium
GTAGTCGCCGTTTTACCGAGAGTCTTGAGCTTCACCGCTTGAGACTCTCTTTTTTATCATACACCCTAAACTATCTGAGAGATGCCTTTAAACCTACCTGCCAATTTGCCCGCTATCGAGCTGCTTAAGGCCGAGAACATCTTTGTGATGGATGACAAAAGAGCCTCCAATCAGGATATACGTCCACTTAAGTTGGTGGTGCTCAACCTAATGCCTATCAAGATAACGACAGAAACAGACTTGGTGCGTATCTTGTCCAATTCCCCCTTGCAGATAGAAATGGATTTCATGAAATTGAAAAGCCATACTTCCAAGAATACACCTATTGAGCACATGATTGCCTTTTACAAAGACTTCGACATTATCAAGAAGGAGAATTATGACGGCATGATAGTGACAGGTGCCCCCGTGGAGCAGATGGACTTTGAGCAGGTGAACTACTGGGATGAACTCAAGCAGATATTCGCCTGGTCGCGCGAGCACGTCACCTCGACGCTGTATATCTGCTGGGCTGCACAGGCTGGGCTTTACTATCATTATCAAATACCTAAGTATCCGCTCTCTAAGAAACTTTCAGGGGTTTTTAAACATCGCGTGCTAGATTCCAGCTATCCCATCTTCCGTGGTTTTGACGATGAATTCTATGTGCCTCACAGCCGTTATAGCGAAGTTCGCCGCGAAGACATTCTGGCCAATCCCAAACTGACCCTGCTCAGTGAATCCGAACAGTCGGGGGTTTATATGGTGATGGCTCGTAATGGCCGTGAATTCTTTATCACAGGCCATTCGGAGTATGCGCCAGATACTTTGCACAACGAGTATATGCGCGACCTCAAACTAGGCTTGGATATACAGGCTCCCTGCAACTACTACCCTAACGATGATTGCAGCCAAAAGCCCATCGTCAAATGGAGAGCCCATGCCAATCTGCTTTTCAACAATTGGTTGAACTATTACGTTTACCAGGAAACTCCTTACGATATTTCGCAAATCAGATAGACTCAGACCTGGCGCATGACGAGACAACGGAGCATAGAGTTACTGGCCCCGGCCAAGAATCTTGAAACCGGCAAACAAGTGGTGTTGCATGGTGCGGATGCCGTGTATATCGGGGCTCCCAAGTTCGGTGCACGTGCCGCTGCCTCCAATAGTTTGGAAGATATTGCGGCTCTGGTAGCGTTTGCGCATCAGTATTATGTGCGCGTGTATGTAGCGCTGAACACCATCCTCTACGATGATGAATTGCCCGAAGTTGAGCAGCTTATTTGGAGTCTGTGGCGTGTGGGGGTCGATGCTTTGATTGTGCAGGATATGGGCATTACGCAGCTTAACTTGCCTCCTATTCCCTTGCATGCAAGTACACAGTGTGACAACCGCAGTTTGGAAAAGGTCCGATTCTTGCAAGAGGTGGGCTTCCGACAGGTGGTTTTGGCAAGAGAACTGAGTCTTGAACAGATAAAAGAAATTTCACAGCAGTGCAGTGTGCGGCTGGAAGCCTTTGTACACGGCGCTTTGTGCGTAAGTTATAGCGGTCAATGCTACATGAGTTACGCAGTGAGCGGCCGTAGCGCCAACCGTGGTGTCTGTGCTCAGTTCTGTCGGTTGCCCTACGATCTCGTCGATGCCAAGGGCAAAATTCTTTGCAAGGACAAGTACCTTTTGTCGTTACGCGATTTGCAGCGTTCGCAGGCTGATATCGAAGCCATGATAGATGCGGGCGTGGTTTCTTTCAAAATAGAGGGCCGTCTCAAGGAAATGTCCTACTGTAAGAATATTACTGCTTGGTACCGTCAGCAAATTGATGAAATTCTGGCCAGGCGTCCCGATTTGTGCCGCAGTTCATCGGGTAAGGAACAGATAAATTTCCGGCCCGCGCCCGACAAGAGTTTCAACCGTGGATTCACCGACTATTTTTTGCATGGCAGACCCAAGACCCTTTTCAATTTCAACACCCCAAAATCGATGGGTGAAGAAGTAGGTTTTGTCCGAGCACAAAAATTGCAGCATTTTGTTTATTTGGGAAAAGAACCATTGGCCAACGGCGACGGTCTGAGTTATTTCGATGAAAAGGGGAAATTTTGCGGTTTCCGCGTCAATAGAGTGGATGGAAACAAGGTGTATCCGGCCAATAAATCTTTGCGTCTGAAAACGGGCATCCGGCTTTACCGCACTGCCAACCAAGCCTTCGATTCGGCTTTGGAAAAAACGACTGCCCAAAGGCGCATCGCTGTGAATATCACTTGTTGGGAGACGCACGATGGATTCGCCTTGCAGATGGACGACCAGGAAGGCCATCGTGCAGCTTTGCAGTTCGTTTGCCAGAAACAATTGGCGCAAAAGCCCCAGAAAGAGCATGTACGTGGCCTGCTGATGAAATCGACCCATCCGCTTTTTACGGTGGAATCGTGCGAAATAGAATGGAAGGAGGAGTATTTCCTGCCTTCGTCGTTATGGACGGAGCAGCGCAACCGCCTATACGAGATTTTCCTTGAAACACGCAAACTGCAATATCCCCGGGCTTCTTCCCGTATGTTGCCTACCAGCCATCCCTATCCACAGAACAGCTTGTCGTATTTGGGCAATGTGTTGAATGCTAAAGCCGCTGATTTTTACCGTCAGCATGGTGTGGAACAGATAGACCCGGCTCTTGAGGCAACGGCGCAACCCTTAAAGCAAACCCTTCATGAAAACGGGAAATTGGTGTTGATGCAGTGCAAGCATTGCTTGCGAGCTGCTGTGAATGCTTGCCCAAAACAAGGTGGTCATCAGCATTTGGAAGAACCTTTGTATTTGGTATACCAACAATACCGCTTCCCCTTGCAGTTCGACTGCTCGCGCTGTGAGATGCAGGTCTTAGGGCCTAAAGAGTGAGAGTTGCAGCATCTTGTCAGAATCGACTTCCATCATCATATGCAGCAGATCTTGATCGGGCTGCTGACGCATATACTCGCTTACAATGCGATATCCGAGCCAAATAGCTGCTCTGGCAGGTGCTTCTTCGGTAAAATAAACCGTGTTGGGCGCTTCACCGATGTATTTTTGCAGTACGATAGGATCGCTGCTGTACAGATGCTCGTAGTATTGGATGCGTTCCCACATGCGGCTTTCGTTTTCTTTGCACCAATGATAGTCCTGCCGGCTCCATGCTGCGAGACGTTCAAACGGAGCCTTGGGGAAGATTTTTTCCAGCAGAAACAGCAATTTGCCTTCGTAAATCATGTAATCCAAAAGCCTGTTGTCGTACATGAGCGATTCATGGGTGAATTCGGAGCGTAACCAGCCATTCAAATAATCGGTAGGCAGTTGGGCGGGCTCCATGCGGGCGCGTTGGTAGTCGTAGAATAACTCCTGATAAATAGGGTAGTCGGCACCTAGGTATTTGTCGATACTGGCCGAGAGTATGCCCGGAGCCGATACGATAGACTGCCCGAAGCCCGACAGGTGCATGGATACGACAGGAATTGGAATGTCGGGTACAAAATGGCTCAGACGGAAAAAAGCTTCGCTCAAATCCCGTTCCAAGCCCTTGGTATCATCGAAGATTTTCTGGGCGGCATGATAACTCAGAATGATATCAGAGTCTTGCAGGAACATTTCAGTGAAGCATTGAGTCTCTCTTTCGCCCACCGGTCCGAACTGCATGATGTCTTCACAATACAGCGACCAGAAAGCCGAGTCGGCAATGGAACCTTCGCAGAAAAGCTCGCGGTCGTAACGCACGATGTTCACCTCTACTTGATGACGGAAGCGTGGCACGCGGTAACGGGCCTCTTCTTGCTGGCAGGCGCAGCAAAGACAGAGTACAGCTGAGAGAAGAAACAAGCTCTTGCGCATTACTTCTTACTTATGATTGCCGGATTTGACGTTACTCAGAAAATCCTTGCCGTCCTTTTTGGGCGTTGAGTGATGCGAACCGGGCTTTTCATCGTAATATACCAAAGGACGCTTGAAGGCCCGCACGATAAAGAAAATACCGATGAGAACGAAAGGAATGCTCAGATATTGGCCCATATTCAACACCATATTGGCCTCGAAGGCCTCTTGGTCGTTTTTGATGAATTCGATAAAGAAGCGGGGGATGAACAGCATGGCCAGCAATAGTCCGAAGAGAAAACCTTCGCGGTGCTTGATATTGGTTTTTCGATAGAGCAGATACAGCACGACAAAGGTGATGAGGTAGCAAAGGGCTTCGTAAATTTGGGTGGGATGCGATGGAGCGCTGAAAACGGCCTCGGCTCCGAGATGTTTCACGGCGTACCAGTTGGTGATGAAGCGGAAGCCCCAAGGCAAATCGGTGGCGATGCCGTATATTTCGTGGTTCATCAGGTTGCCCAGACGGATAAAACAACCTGCCAGGGCCACCGAGAAAGAAATGCGGTCGAAGGTCCAACACATGGCGCGTTTGGTAACGTGACGGGAATAAATCCAGATGGCGATGATGATGCCGATAGCTCCGCCGTGCGAGGCCAGTCCTCCTTCCCAGATTTTTAGGATATCAAGGGGATGTTGCGAATAATACTCCCAACCATAGAACAGGCAATGTCCCAAGCGGGCGCCCACCGCCGTGGCGATGATGATGTATACAAAGAGCTTGTCGGTCCAGGCCTCAGGTACTTTTTCGTCCTTGAAAGCCTTGCCCGTCAAGACCAAGCCCAAAAAGAAGGCTATGGCGAAGAACAGTCCG
>CAYRHC010000144.1:0-4621 GCA_964423935.1 uncultured Bacteroidales bacterium
GAACCACTCAGTGAATCAGTTTCTTGCGGGTGAGCAGGGCGTTGTAGCGATCGAGCACTTCGTTGCAAACGTCTTCCCAGCTGCGCACGATGCTGCGCGAGGCCTGCACGCCTATGCGGTGTACCCTGTCGGGCGAGGCGATAAGCGAGCGTAGCAATTCGGCAAATTTATCTTCATCGTTGTCGGTGAGGAAGCCGTTCTGTCCGTCGTTGATAATGGTGGCCGCCGTGGCACCGCGCATCATCACGGCCGGCGTGTTCAGCGCTGCGGCCTCGCGCACCACCAGCGGCGCATTGTCGTAAAGCGAGGGGAAGAGGAAGAGGTCGGCAGCGGCGTAGTATTTCACTATTTTTTCGCGCTCGGTGATGCTGCCCACAAAGGTCACCTGGCTGTCGAGGCCTTTCTCGCTGACGAGTTTTTTCATGTCTTCGGCAGCGTAACCCGTACCGACAAAGAACATACGGAAAGGCACGTCCTTGATTTTTTCGAGCGTCTCGATGATGAAACGGGTGTTCTTTTCCCAGATGTGCTGACCCACAAACAGCAGCACAAATTCGTCTTTGGCGATACCCAGCTGGTTGCGGGCGTCGGCGAAGAACTCTTCCGGACGCTCGGCCACCAGGTCGCTACCGTTGTCCACCACCTGGATTTCGCCCTTGAAGCCGTACTCGCGCAACACTTCCTTGACCGATTCCTGCGGCACCCACACTTCGTCGGCGCGCTCGTAGAAGCTGACGATACCTTTCACTATTTCGTCCAGTGCCAGTTTCGAGGGGATGACGCGGGCAAAATCGTCGCGGTATTTCGAATGGAAAGTGGCCACCATGGGGATGTGCTGGATGTGGGCCACATGGTCGGCACACCAACCCGAAGCAAAGGGGCAATGCGCGTGCACTATCTTGAAACTGCGCTTGAGGAGGTTGGTCAAAAACACCGGATCTATTTCGGCCAAACCCGTCACGTAGGGCTTACGGAAGGGCACGGGTACCGACATATACTGCAACATTTCGTAGTCTTCGTGATATTCGGTGCCATAATTCTTGGGAGTCACCACGCAAACGCCGCCCACTTTTTTCTGCAGCCAGTAGGCGTAATTCTGCATACATACCGCAACGCCGTCCATAACGGGAGGAAAACAGTCGCAAAATAGTCCGATGTTAGTTTGTTTAGCCATATCTCTTCTTTTTGAAATCGTTGTTGATGATTGCTTCCGATGTTCGCGCAAACATTCGCGCTGCGAAAATAGTACAGATTTGTTCACGAACCAAACGCGGACGCGCTTTTCTGTGCGCGGACAAGTTGTAACAATTTGAAGCGACTCGCCAAAACCGCAACAACAATTTTACAGTTCTTAACAGACTTTCAATTGATTTGCGCAGGTCGCTGTAACAGCAAGCCTCTACTTTCGCAATGTCTCAAACGACCAACAACAACTGACAAAAACAACCTATGAAAAAGTTGAATCTCATCCTCCGCAGTCTGGCCAGTCTTGCCTTGTTTGGCATGCTGATGACTTCTTGCAACAACTTTGTCGAGAGCCCGCTTGTCGGCAAGTGGCAATGCACGGACTACGGTTTGCGCATCAACTACAGCAATATGCAGATGAACATCAAGATAGACAACAATCTGACCGATACTTTGGCAGTGGCCGGCCTTGAATTTTTCGACGACGGCAACGTGAGCACTTTCGGCAACCACGTTATTCCGGGGCTCAACACCCGCAGTGTCGATGATTATGGCTGCGAGGACGTTATGCGCTGGATAGAGCAACCCGACGGGCATTTCCTGATTCTTTCGCCGGGCAACCCCGAACTGAGCAGTCTGGTGCTGGAAATCGCCATCTTCGATGATGAACTGGAACTGCGTTACCCCATCTCCATGGCAGGAAGCAAGAGCGATTGCACTTCCGATTTGTTTATCCGCTACGAGAAAAAGCAGTCGGTAGACATTATCCGCCGTGGCAGTTATTGATTTTTTCACGTCAAGTAAGCTTTGCATGTTTACTAAGCAGGGGGGAAGGGCGCAGTGTTGCGCCCTTTTCTTTTGTAACATCTTTGTAACAGCTTTGTATTATCGTTGCAACAATGCCAATATACTTTCGCAGCGTCGAACGGGAAACGCTCGTTCGGCAGATGTCAGTAAAAACAATAAAGAAAAAACATGAAGAAAATCTTCGCAACACTCGCAGCGGTGGTGCTTCTTAGCGGAAGCTTGGCTGCAAAAGTCGTAGTGACGACGTTCAGTAACTTCAGTATTGACAAGAATGGTTCAGGATTCAATCTGGAACGCGTGTACTTAGGTTACGATTACCAGTTCGATGAACATTGGAGTGCCAAAGCCGTTTACGATGCAGGCAAGGGCAGCGACGAAAAACTCCAACGACTGGGTTATCTTAAAAATGCCTACTTCAACTACAAAATCAGTGGGCTTTCAGTAAAAGCGGGTCTTACCTCCACTACCGCTTTCAATGCACAGGAAAAACTTTGGGGCTACCGTTATGTAGCCAAGTCGATGATGGACGACAAGGGCTGGCAAAGTTCTGCCGACCTAGGTCTAAACCTCGACTACAAGTTCTGCGACTGGCTGGCCGCCGACCTGTCCGTATTCAACGGCGAGGGTTACAAGAAGTTGCAGTCGGACAAGTATTTCCGTTATGCAGCCGGCATTACCGCCAAACCTTTAGAGGGCCTGCAATTAAGGGTTTACGGCGATTTGCAGCCTAAAGACGATGTCAGCACCGATTACACGCTGGCCTTCTCGGCAGGTTACACTTGCAAACGCTTCCGTCTGGGTGCCGAGTACGACATGGACAACAACCACAACAATGTGGAAGGTCACAGCCTGAGAGGTCTGAGCTGCTACGGTTCGGTTCACGTTATCGACAGGCTCGACATCTTTGCCCGCTACGATTTGGGCAACTCAAGTACTTCGGCCGATGACGCATGGAGCTACGCCAAGGACGGACAAGACATCTACGCAGGTCTGAACTTCGATGCCTGCAAGATGGTATCGCTCTCGCCCAACGTCCACATCAGCAAAGCCAAGGACGGTGCCAGCAGCACTTGTGTAGCCATCAGCGCCAAAGTAAACTTCTAATCCACTAACATTAAAAACGTACAATCATGAAAAAGAGTATTCTGAATATAGTAGCCATCGTGGCCATCGCCTGCGGTTTCGCCTCTTGCGGACAGAATCAGGCCGTAGCACTTTCGGGTGCAGGCGCCACCTTCCCCGAACCTTATTATACGATGGCTTTCAGCCAGTACAAACAAGACAAGGGTGCCAGCGTCTCTTACGGCGGTATCGGCAGTGGCGGCGGCATCCGCAACCTCAAGGACCAGGTAGTGGACTTCGCCGGCAGCGATGCCTTCTTGAGCGACAAGGAAATGAAGGATATACCCGCAGTTATACATGTTCCCACCTGTCTGGGCGCCGTGGTGCTGGCCTACAACCTGAACGGTATCGAAGGTCTGCGCCTGAACGGCGAACTGGTGGCCGATATCTTCGCCGGCAAGGTGCGCAAATGGAACGATGCCCGCATTGCCGCGCTGAACCCTTCTATTAAACTTCCCGACTTGGACATTATCCCGGTTTACCGCTCCGACGGCTCGGGTACCACGCAGAATTTCACCACCTACCTTTCGGCCGTCAGCGCCAGCTGGAAAGAGCAGTACGGTGCAGGCAAATCGGTGAACTTCCCGGTGGGTATGGCCGCCAAGGGCAATCCGGGGATCGCCGGTGTGATTGGCATGACGCAGGGAACCATCGGTTACATCGGGTCTGAATACGCACTGGCCCAGCACATCGTGATGGCTGAAATTGAGAATGCCGCCGGACGCTTTGTCAAGCCCAGTGTTGAAAGCATTTCGGCTGCCGCCAAGGGCGAACTTCCCGCCGATACCCGTGCGAGCATTGTCAACAGCAGCGACCCCGATGCCTACCCCATCGCTTGTATGACCTGGCTCATCGTGTACAAGGAACAGAAATACGCCGGCCGCAGCCTGGAGAAAGCCAAGGCGACCAAGGCTCTGCTGCAGTACATGCTTAGCGAGCAAGCCCAGAGCATGACATCGAAAGTAAACTACGCTCCTCTGCCCGCCGTGGTTGTCAAACAAAGTCTCAAGAACCTTGAGCAACTGACTTATGACGGAAAAAGCATCAACTAAGCTCCTCAGCGACGGAGCTTTCAAAACCTTGCTTTGGATAACAGCCTTGGTGGTGCCCGTGATATGTGCGGGCATCATCTTGGCGCTTGTCACCGACTCTCAGCAAGCCTTCAGCGAGCAAGGATTCTTCCGCTTCATTTTCAGCACCGAATGGAATCCTACCCAGGGCCAGGAAGAATATGGCGCATTGCCCTTCATTACGGGAACGCTGCTCACCACCCTGCTGGCTTTGGTTTTCTGCATTCCCTTCTCGCTGCCGGTAGCGCTCTTCACCGGCGAATACTATCCGCACCACAAAATTTCTACCGTCCTCATCACCGTGACAGACTTGCTGGCAGGTATTCCTTCCATCATCTACGGCTTATGGGGATTTTATGTGTTATGTCCCATGGTTGCCCATCTGGGTCTGAGCCAACAAGGTGCCGGCATTCTCACGGCCTCGCTGGTGCTGGCCA
>CAYRHC010000145.1:0-4583 GCA_964423935.1 uncultured Bacteroidales bacterium
GGCATCAAGCTACTTCAAGTTTAGCGGCATGCGCGACAGCTACGATGAAGCACTGCACGACATCGAGCGGTTTGATGCCGACGTAGTGGTGGAAATCCCCCACAATTTCAGCCGAGACAAGGCAATAGGGAAAAATCCGCAGGTGCTGGTGGCAGCCAATGCCGTCAACGGCACCAAGGGCAGCATAGGCAGCACCTACATGACGAGCATCATCACACAGCATGTGGCACCTAACGTGCTGGCCATGCAGCAGCGCGTGAGTGTGCTGTATCTCTACAACAAGCCCCTCAACTACAAGGTGTTTATGATTCCGGCACTGATGGCGGTGCTGGTGATGCTCATATGCGGATTCCTGCCGGCGCTCAACATTGTGGGCGAAAAAGAGAAAGGCACCATTGAGGCCATCAACGTCACCCCGGTGGGCAAATTCACCTTCATCATGGGCAAACTCATCCCCTACTGGGCGATAGCGGCCTTCGTGCTCACGGTGTGCCTCGTGCTGGCATGGGTGGCCTATGGCATCACGCCGGCCGGCAACGTGGCTCTCTTCTATCTGCTGGCACTGCTGCTGGCACTGTTTTTCAGCGGTTTCGGCATAGTAATATCAAACTACAACGACACCATGCAGCAGGCAGTGTTCGTGATGTGGTTCATCGTGGTGTGCCTGCTTCTGCTGAGCGGTCTGTTCACGCCCGTAGCCAGCATGCCCGGGTGGGCGCAAGTGATAGCGGCCGTCAACCCGCTCACCTACTTTATTCAGGTGATGCGTCTGGTCTACCTCAAGGGCAGTTCGTTCGTAGACATGATTCCCCAGTTTCTGGCGCTCTGCGGCTTTGCCATCGCATTCGGGCTGCTGGCCATTCTCAGCTATCGCAAGAGTTCGTAGGCCTTATCGTTCTAAAAAACAAAGAGGCCGACAATTCCGGCTCCGACGATAATGGCGATGGGTCCGAGTTTCTTGGTCTGACTCAGCATCAGGGCCGCCGCAAACAGCATCCAAGATATCCCGTTGGGAAAATTCTCCTTGATGATGGACAGGGGATGGATATGCAAGGTCAGCACGATGGCGGCGGCGGCAATCAGGCCGGCCACCACCGGACGCAGGCCCGCCATGGCATAGGCGTAAGCTGGGCTGGAATGGTATTTGTTGAAGATGCGTATCACTACCAAAAACACCAGAAACGAGGGCAGTACCACTGCCAGGGTGGCCAAAGCCGAACCCAAAACGGAGAAGCCCAGACCATAACCCGCTTCGTGAATCACTTCGTAACCAACGTAGGTGGCGCAGTTGATGGCCACGGGGCCCGGGGTGCTTTGCGAGATACCCACAATGTCGGTAAAGGCGCCTTCGCTGAGCCAGCCGTGCAAGGTTACCACCTGACTTTGTATGAGCGATACCATGGCACCGCCGCCGCCGAAGTTCAGCAGGCCTATCAGAAAGAAGGTGTAGAAAAGTTCAAGAAAGAGCGTCATTTTGTAGCCTCCTTGTCTTTCTTTATTGTCGCGATACCAACAGCCGTGGCAATCACCGTCAGGATAATCCAGATGGGCGACACGCTGAGGAAGGCTACCAACACGATGGTGACCAGACAAAGTGCCGCCGTCCACCAGGTCCATTTGGAACCCTTGGTCATATCAAGGGCGGCCGAAAGGATGAGTGCCACAGCCACCGGCCTGATACCTTGGAAAAACCGGCGCACGTACACATTGTCCTTAAAGTTGGTGAATACCATGGCTATGGCCAGGATTATCAAGAACGAAGGCAGGGCCGCTCCGATGGCTGCCACAATGCTGCCCTTGACTCCCCGAATGCGGTAACCGGCGTAATAGGCAATGTTGATGGCGAGTATGCCCGGTGCGCTTTGCGCCAGTACGGTAACGTCCTTGTAGTCTTCGGCACTAATCCAGCCTCGCTTGGTAACTTCATCGCCTATCAGGGGCAACATCACGTAGCCTCCGCCTATGGTGAAAGCTCCTATTTTCGAGAATACCCCGAAAACGCTCCACAGTGATACTTCTTTTTCCATAACGGCCGCAAAGGTAGGAATTTCAAACAAAAACAGATGCCCTTTTCGAGAGCATCTGTCGCACTGGCGGAAAGAGTGGGATTCAAACCCACGGAACGGACAAGCCGTTCACCGGATTTCGAGTCCGGCCCATTCGGTCACTCTGGCATCTTTCCGCCGCAAAGGTAGTATTTCTTTGCGCTTGCATTAACGGATTCTTTGTTAACTTTGCGCGAATTTTTATCACAAGTATTTTTAAATCCGTCATTATCTTCTGTCTGTCGAGAATCTTCCCCAATATCAGTTGGCTGTAGTTTTTTCTTTTCGGGGATTATGAATAACTTCGCGGCAGTTTTGATTTATTGGAACAATGAAAAAATTATGGATGATGCTGGCAGTTGTACTCTGCCTGACAAGCTGCGAAATGAGCAGCGAAGATGTTATCTACTCACTCAAACTGACTATGCTAAGCAGCGGCTTCACCTGGAGCGGCGAAAGCCAGGCCAAGGATGTCTATGCGCAGATACAAGACAAGTTATCGACCTATACCGCTACCTACATCGGCGATGACAACGAATGGATTGTAAACATCACCAACGGCAATTACTCATCGGCCGACAAGAAGGCCAAGGCCCGTTTCGACAAGGCCGCCAAAGCGCTCGACCAGGTCGTTAGCGAGTGCGAAGCCTTGATTGACGGCATACCTGCGGGAGCCGGCGGCGAATTCGAAATCGGCAGGTCGCTGGTACTGTCGCGCCACTCACCCGGCCAGGACGATACGCTCAGCGAAAAAAGTTTCACTCTGTCTTATCCCCAAGAATAATTCCTTCCAAGTAGCTATGAACAAGAGCATTATCACCGTTGTGGGCAAAGATACCATCGGTATTATGGCCGGTGTTTGTCAGTATCTGGCCGGTAGCGAAATCAGTATTCTCGACATTTCACAAACCATCGTGCAAGGGTATTTCAATATGATGATGATTGTGGATATGCAAGCTTGCAGTAAACCTTTCGACCAGATTGTCAACGAGTTGAATGCCATTGGTAGCGAACTTGGCGTACAGATAAAGTGCCAGCGCGAAGATATTTTCAACAAAATGCACCGTCTATGATCAACATTTCCGAGGTTATCGAAACCAACAAGATGATAGAGCACGAAAACCTGGACGTGCGTACCATCACGATGGGCATTAACCTGCTCGACTGCGCCGACAGCCGTCTTGACGTGCTTTGCCAAAATATCTACAACAAGATTAGGCGCCTGGCCAAGGATTTGGTAAAGACGGGCGATGATATTGCCCGCGAATACGGCGTGCCCATTGTGAACAAGCGCATCTCTATCACGCCCATCTCGCTGGTGGCCGGCAGTGCCTGTCAGAGTACCGACGATTACGTGCAAGTGGCCCAAACCCTGGATGCCGCTGCCGCCGCCGTGGGCATCAACTTTCTGGGCGGATACTCGGCCATCGTATCCAAAGGCATGAGCCGCAGCGATGAACTGCTTATCCGTTCCATTCCACAAGCACTGGCTTGCACCGATTTCCTTTGCAGTTCGGTGAATGTCGGTTCTACCAAAACCGGTATCAACATGGATGCCGTGCGTTTGATGGGTGAAGTTATCAAACAAACCGCCGAGGCCACCAAGGAGCGCGACTCGCTGGGCTGCGCCAAGCTGGTGGTGCTGTGCAACGCTCCCGACGACAATCCCTTTATGGCCGGTGCCTTCCACGGTGTGAGCGAGGCCGATGCCATCATCAACGTGGGCGTGAGCGGACCGGGCGTGGTCAAATACGCATTGGAACAGATACGCGAGGCCGATTTTGAAACGCTTTGCGAAACCATCAAAAAGACAGCTTTCAAGATTACCCGTGTGGGACAGCTGGTGGCTCAAGAGGCCTCACGCCGTCTGGGTGTTCCCTTCGGCATTATCGACCTTTCATTGGCCCCAACTCCGGCCATTGGCGACTCTGTGGCTGAAATCCTGAAAGAAATCGGGCTGGAACAACCGGGTGCTCCCGGCACCACCGCCGCGCTGGCCATCTGCTCGTTCATCTACTTCATCGTGGTCGGCTGCAAGCGCCTCGGCCCCATCGGCTACATCAAGAGCCTCGCTCCGGAGGGCGTTGCCTTCCCGATCAACGTGCTCGTCTGGGTCATCGAGCTCTTCTCGACCTTCCTGCGCCTCATCACGCTGGCCGTCCGTCTGTTCTGCAACATGTTCGCCGGCCACGTCGTCATGGGCGCCTTCGCTATCCTGGCCTCCCTCTTCTTCGAGCCGATGCTGCAGAGCTTCAGCCTCGTGGCTCTCGGCCAGGCCGGCGCCTCGGTCTTCTGGGTCGCCATCCTCATCGTCATCTACCTGGTGGAGATCATGGTCGGCCTCATTCAGGCCTACGTCTTCACCCTGCTTTCCGCCGTCTACATCCAGCTCGCCGAGAATGGCGACTAGTAAGTAGCGGCAACCGCCAAAAGGCATTCCGCGGGTCCCTACCCGCTATGCAAATCGCTCACGACTCGCCCGCATACATGGAAGCGGACGACTGACAAAGGAGGAATCGTGGGAGCTATCGGTTATGG
>CAYRHC010000146.1:0-4538 GCA_964423935.1 uncultured Bacteroidales bacterium
TGCACGATGACATAGTCGGGATGTTCGCCGTGGTTGTACACCGTGCAGTAGAAATTGTAGAAGCCGGCACCGCCGTATTTGTCGCTGTTGCAGACAATAACGATGGCATCGTAAGGCGTGTCATCGGCTACCTCGTGCAGGGTCCAGACATTATCGCAGCAAAGGTAACGGTCAAGGTCGAGGGCGTTGTAGGCACAACCCAGCAACGTCTGGCGGAAAATGCCGTTCTGCGGCTGCGTAATGCCCGATTCTTTGGAATAGCCCACAATGGCGCGGATGTTCACCTTGTCTTGCATCTCCTTATAGGGCGAACAACCCATGACGTAAGCGGCAAACTCCTTCATGTCCTTTTTCATGCGACGCGCATCACTTTTGGCATAACCGTCGGGGATAAAGAGTATATCGATGGCCTTGTCGGGCGTATTGCCAATGTGCAGGTCGATGGTTTTGTAGCGTTTGGCCATGGGCTGGCAAGGCGTGGTCTGCGGATTGAACCATGCGCTGCCCAGCGGGGTGGCATTACGCTTGCGGTCGAAACTGGTAAAGCGCAGACACACCGTGTTTTTGGGGAAGGGTACATTGATGCACTCCTCCATCGAGGCCACTTCGGTTTGACCCTTTTCGGTGGTGCGGTATTCGGTGAACAGGCAGGAGTAGCTGCGGCTGTAAATAAGCTTGTCCGACACCGAGTCGATAACCTCCACCAGAATGTCGCCCAACATATGCGGTTCCACCAGGTAGGAGCGCGTACCGTTCCAAGTGCCGCCGACCGTGTAGTGGTCTATCTTCATCTCTTCGAAGTCGGCATTGCCTGTATGCAGATAATTCACCCTAAGGGTCTTGTTCACGAAAAACTCATCGAAATGCTGTGCCTGTACGCCGTTTGCGCCCAGCAGCAGGGCCAGCGTCAGCAGAAAACCATACTTTTTCATCGGCTTGTCGGTTATGTAGTTATTCAAGATTGTTCGAAAAGACAAATGTAGACATTTTTGCGGAGTTCCGTTTTTCCAAGGTGATTCTGGGTGATTTTGTCCGTTTTTCCAAGAAAAAAGGTCCCGAACGACGTCCGGAACCTTGCGTGGGTGAAAATAAGTTGGTGGAGTATAGCGGACTCGAACCGCTCACCTCGACACTGCCAGTGTCGCGCTCTAGCCAGGATGAGCTAATACCCCTTTTGAAAGACTGCGCAAAGGTAGAGCTTTTTTCTGAAATAGCAAGTGCTGCGCTAAAATTTTTAGTACTTTTGTGCTTTCGCTGCAAACGATGAGTGCCGACAATATACAACTTCAGACCAAGAACCCCAGCCGTGACCGCGTTATTTTGGGCATAGACCCCGGAACCAATGTGATGGGCTATGGGGTGGTGCATGTGCTAGAGGGTAAGCCCATTTATGTGTGTATGGGCGTGCTGAAGCTATCCAAGTACGAAGACCATTACCTGCGCCTTAGAAAGATTTTCGAGCGCACCCTTGGACTGATAGACGAATATCTGCCCGACGAGCTGGCCATTGAAGCGCCTTTCTTCGGCAAGAACGTGCAGTCGATGCTCAAGTTGGGACATGCACAGGGTTGCGCCATTGCCGCCGCTCTGTCGCGCGACATTCCCATACACGAATATGCGCCCCTAAAGATAAAGATGTCTATTACGGGCAACGGCCAGGCTTCGAAGGAACAGGTGGCTGGCATGATTTGCCGTCTGCTCAAGATCCCCGAGACCAACCTATTGCCGCAACTGGACGCTACCGACGGCTTGGCTGCCGCCTATTGCCATTATCTGGAAACCTCACGGCCGGTGCTTGCGGTGTCGGGTTGTAAATCATGGAAAGACTATGTGCAGAAGAATCCCGATAGATGCCATTGATGCGTTGGAACTGAAGCGGCCTTGCCTGCAGAACAGGCAGGTGCGTCTGCCGGCCTCGAAGAGTATAACCAACCGTGCGCTGATGTTGCAGGCTTTGGCCGGGGTGGGGCGGGCTGCGGAGCGAAGCGGAGCAGCCCCGCGGTTGGAGAACGTCGCCCTTTGTGACGACAGCCGTAGTATGCAGGAGGCTCTGTCGTCGAATGCAGCCTTGAAGGATATCGGTGCTGCTGGAACGGCCATGCGTTTTCTCACCGCTTACTATGCGGCCACTGCCAGTGAACAGCCTGTCGTTTTGACGGGCAGCGAGCGGATGAAACATCGTCCTATTGCGCTTTTGGTGAATGCTTTGCGCAGTTTGGGCGCCGACATAGCGTATCTTGAAAATGAGGGCTTCCCGCCTTTGCGCATCAAGGGCCGCCGCTTGCGCGGCGGCGAGTTGCACATCGACGGCAGTGTCAGCAGTCAGTATCTTTCGGCCTTGCTGATGGTAGCACCGCTGGGCGAGGAAGCTTTGTTCCTGCATATCGACGGAAAAATCAATTCTCGACCTTATTTGCAGATGACGCTCTCGATGATGCAAAGTTTCGGTGTGAAAGCCACTTGGGAAGGCAATGTTGTGCATGTGCCGGCCCAAGCTTATCAAGCACCCGCTGTTTATCGCATTGAATACGATTGGTCGGCCGCTTCGTATTGGTTCGAGATGGTAGCCCTCTCGGACGATGCTTCGGTGCTGTTGCTGGGTTTGCGTCCCGATAGCATTCAGGGCGATGCCCGCGTGCTCGATTGGTTCCGCCCTTTGGGGGTGGAGGCCGGGTTTGTGGAGGGTGGCTTGCAGCTGCGGTCGGCAGGCCGGAGTGCCTGCCCGAGCAGCAGCTGCAAGCCCCTCGCGCCCTTCGAGGCCGATTTCAGTCAACAACCCGACCTGGCCCAAACCTTCGTGGTGACCTGTGCCATGCAGGGCCGTCACTTCTGCCTGAGCGGTCTGGAGAGTCTGCGCATTAAGGAAACCGACCGTTTGGCCGCTCTGGTGACAGAAATGCGCAAACTGGGTTTTGTGCTGCAAGTGGAGGGTGCGACGCTCAGCTGGCTGGGCGAGCGCAGCGAGCCCAGCCAGCTGAGCCAGCCGGTGCGCATCGCAACCTATCAGGATCATCGCATGGCCATGGCTTTCGCGCCGGTCATCCTCAAGTGGCAAGGTCCTCAGCCCATCTTGATTGAAAACCCCAAGGTGGTGAGCAAGTCGTACCCCGAATTCTTCGACCAGTTCTTCCAGTCATAGATATTGTCAACCTTATGTGGAAAGCTATCATCATTATTGTTGCAGCCCTTGCCCTTTTGGGCGTTTTCGCCTGGCTGGCCTCTTATTTCAAGTGGTTTGAACATCCCCGCTTTGTCGAGAATGATGCCCGCGCCGACGATGCTGCCGACCAAAGTGAAGAATGTTGCGGACAGCACGCCGTCTGCGAAAAGAACCGCAAGACCATGGCCCGCAAGGATATCGTCTACTACAACGACGAGGAACTGGACGCTTACCGGCAAATGTCGCCCGAACAGTACGATGATGTGGCACTGGAAGCTTTTTCGGAAGTGTTCTACACTTTGCGCGAAGAAGACGTTTTCGGTTGGCTCGAAAGCTTGCGTATGCGCCAGATAGAGCCTCCCATGTTTATCCGTGACGAGGCCCTGCTCATTATGAGTGAAAACCGTTATCAGCCCACGTCGGTACAATAAAAAGCGTCCTTTTGCGTTAAATCTCAAGTGCAAAACCGGAACAATCCATATTCGTCACGATGGCTCAGGCAGTTGTTTATCTGTCTGGCTATCTTGCTGTTGCCCTGCTGCAGTACGCAAAAGAACACTTGGACTACCCGGCAATATCATGCTCTTACTACGCGTTACAACGTTCGCTTCAACGGACGGGAAGCCTATAAAAAGGGCATGGAGCAGATTGATGCCGCCCACCAGGACGATTTTACCGCCCCGTTGATGATTTTTCCCATCAGCAATCATAGTTTGGGTATTCGCGCCACTTCCTCGATGGATCGCTGCATAGAAAAGTGCGAGAAGGCTATCAAGGAACATTCCATCCGTGTGAAGCCCGAAAAAAAGCCCGCTCGTAACTCTTCGCAAAAGGAGAAGGACTTTTACGCCCAAGAAGAGTTCAATCCTGTGATGGGCAGCGTTTTCCTGCTGATGGCCAAGGCTCAGTTTCACAAGGCTGAGTTTATGTCGGCCAATGCCACTTGCGCTTATATCGTCCGTCATTTCTCTTTCGACAAGACGCTTTGCGACGAAGCCTGCATACTGATGGCGCGTTCCTATTACGAGTCGGATTGGATGTACGAGGCCGAGAACATCTTCCACAAGATGAACCAGGACGGTTTCGATACATCTCTGGGCAGCGACTATGCTTTGGCCTATGCCGATTTCCTGATGAAGCGCGAAGAATATAGTCAGGCCATCCCCTATCTGGAGATGGCGATACATCCCACGATGCCCCGCAAAGACCGTCAACGCTACACTTATCTCTTGGCGCAGCTCTATCAGCTTCAGCAGAACAACAAGAAGGCCGATGCGCTCTATAAGTCGGTGCTGCGCATGAATCCGCCCTATGCCATGGACTTGAATGCCCGCATTGCGCAAACCGAGCTGGGCGTGCAGGATAATCCGCGCAAGGC
>CAYRHC010000147.1:0-4499 GCA_964423935.1 uncultured Bacteroidales bacterium
ACATCAACAAGAAACTCTACCAGAAAATAGTGGCCGCCGTGATGATAGCGGCCTCTATCTGGCTGTTCATTTCTGTACACTGACCGTCTGGAAATCGATAATCTGCCGCAAGGCACGCTGGCAGACGGGACAGAAGGCAGGTGCCACGTTGGTTCTCATACGGCAATTTTCCTGCGGACGCCAAACGCCCTTGGTCTGATAGCCGCCACCTTCTACCAAGCCCACAATGCCTTGATCGTAAAGGTCTTTCCATTTCTTGGAAAAATCGGCCTGGGTGGTGATATTCTGTTCCCAAGGCTCGATGTCGGGATAATAATACTCCACATACTGGTCATCGTAAGCATATTCGTCGGTAAGGCCACCGAAGCTATGTCCGAATTCATGCACCACCACCGGCGCGAAGGCATCGTGATGGGCTGCGGTAAGCGTATAGGAGTTGAAAATGCCGCCTCCGCCGTAAGTATCAGAGTTGGCCAGCACGATGATATGCTCGTAAGGCACACCCGAAAGCACATCGTGCATCTGGAAAAGGTGCAGCGTGGTCAGGTAGCGGTCGGAATAGAAAGTATCGAAATGGGAATTGACCGTGGTGCGGCGCCAATTGTTCTCGCGCGGCACACTCACGCCACTGTCGGTGGAGGGCGCGGCCACAGCCACTATATTGAAACGGTCTTGCATGGAGGCAAAAGGTTCGTGCGCAAACAAGGCATCGACCGTGGCTTGAGCGTCGCGGTAGAAAATGTCGGCTTCGTCGGCAGTGTAACCTTCGGCCAAAATGGCAATGTCTATTTTTTCCTCGAAGTCGCCGCTCTGGTACAACATGCGGTAAGGCTGTTCCTGCTTGACGGGACGTATCAGAATATCGGAGGGGTCTACCTTATGGCTGGCGCGGGCGGCCACATTCTCGTGGAAATCGAAAAGTTTCACTTCCAGCTGCACGGGCGCGGTGGGCATGGGCAGCAGAAAGACATTCTCAAAGCTGCGGCACACGCGGGTTGCCTCTTCGGTGGCCTGCCATTCCTGAAAGAGCGTGCTGAACGACTGGCGGTAGAGCGTATCGCCCGTGGCGGCATCGGTCATCGTAATTTGGCCGTTGCCGCGCAAAGGAAGGTCGGGCATATTCACGCGCCGACCGGCCCAGACATCCAGACTGAGCAATTCGGCCAGCGCAATGTCACAGGTTTTGTCAGTACCCGAAAAGATGTAGTCTACACGGAGAGTCTTCTCCTGAAAACGGCCGTCACCAAAGGTTTGGGCGGGAACGGAGGTCTGTGCCGAAGCAGCCAACGACAAGCAAGCCGTTAGTGCCAAGCAAAAGATTTTTTTCATAACAGTGATTTTTGCAAGGGCGAATATACTCATTCCCTTTTTGTTTATCGCCAAATGAGATGCAAAAAACACTGAGAGAAATTAATCGTTGTCGTGGCAGTGGCAGGGACATTCGCCTTCGCCATCGTTGTCGTGGCAATGGCATTCACCGTTGCAGGTGCATGGTTTGCCTTCCTGGCAGCCGCAAGTGCAGTTGGGGCCGCAGTTACAAGTGGGTTGTCCGCAAGAACAGGTTTTGTTTGATTCTTCCATCGTGTTAATATTTAAAATCAGACATATTGACTATCGGAAGCAAAAGTAGCCCTCCCTTTCGCTTGCAGCCTTACGGAATCTTAGATAAAAATTATGAAATCTTGTCCAAGGGCCGGCGCGGACTCAGCTTGTTGGCCTTGAACTGCGAAGGCGTCATCCCCGTTACCGACTTGAACTGCGCACTGAGATAGGCAGTGCTGGAATACTGCATCTGCAATGCAATTTCCGACAGACTAAGTTCCTGATAACGAAGCAATTCTTTTACTCTTTCGATACGTTGTTCGATGTAATATTTTTCGATGGTGATACCCTCCACTTCCGAGAAAAGACGACTTAAAGCACTGTAATCGGTATGCAGGCAGTCCGACAGATAAACAGACAAAGTCTCCACCCGATCGGCGCGAACCAACTCAATAATCAGGTGCTTGACACTCTCGATAGTGCGCTGGCTTTTGTCGCCCAAAAGAGCGAAGCCAACGGCCGCCAACTCTTGCTCCACCTTCTCCAGTTGCTCGGGCAGCGGTTCGGCCGCCAGCACCCCCCGACCCAGCGAGAGCGAAAGCGGCTCCAGACCGTTGCGGCGCAGAATATCTTCCACCACCATCACGCAACGGTCGCACACCATATTCTTGATATACAATTCTTTCATTTGTCAGGATGGATGATAAAGCCGCCCTTGGGAAGCATGGATACTTTTACTTGGTCCTTTCGGTCGGGCTTGAGGGTTTTCAGCACCGTAACGGGCCAGAGACTGTCTTTTACCGCCTTGTCGGCGTAGAGCTTGAGCGGCTGTTTGCCAAGCATAGGCAACGACAGCTTCAACTTCAGTTCTTTGTCGCCGGCATTCAGGCCCACCACATACCAGTCGTCGCCGTGACGGCGGGCCAACACCACATAGTGCCCGGGATAACCGTCGATAAAGCGGGTTTCGTCCCATTCGGCAGGCACACGTTTTAGAAAATCCAGCACTTCACCGGGCAGTTCCGTCAGGTTGTTGGGCTGAATGGCAATGCACTGAATACGGCTCTGGCAAACAATGGCGGCGGCCATCTCGAACACATCGGAAGTGTAACGACGGTGACGGCTCTTGTTGTCGCGTGACAGGTATTTGTTCATAATGGTGCCACCCCAGTCCATCGAAGCCAGCGTGTTGCGGCAGAAAGGATGCATGCAAAGCTCGAAAGCCTCGCGCCGGGCATGATAGTCGGTAAAGAAAACATTCTCCGAGGCCAGCACCGCTTCGGACGATACAAAATTGGGGTACATCCGTTCCCAGCCGCGCGGCAGAGTGCAGCCATGGAATATCACCTGCAGGCCGTAATCGTTGGCATCGCTCAGAATATCTTCATAAAGTTGCATGGTGTGCTGCTTGTCGCTGCCCAGAAAATCCACCTTGATACCTTTCACGCCAATGCTTTGGAGCCAAGTCATCTCGCGCTTGCGCTGAACGGAGGTACTCATGCAGTTTTTGGGACCTTGAGGCGCATTGTTTTGGGCACCGTTACTGTTATACCAAAGCATCAGGCCGACCCCTCGGCTTTGGGCATAACGGCTCAGCTCGGCCATACGCTCGCGACCTATTTGCGTGTCCCACCAATTATCCACCAAGCAATACTCGTAGCCCATAGCAGCTGCCGTATTGATAAATTGCACTTGGTCGTCGTAGTTGATAGAACGGTCTTGCCAGATAAGCCAGCTCCAAGTATAGCGTCCACCGGGATAGGCGCAAGAGGCTTCGTATTGCGGTTCCACCACATCGTAGGCCACCGTGGTTTCAACAATGGGCTTCAGCGAAGCGCCTACCGTAAGCGTGCGCCAAGGCGTTCGACCGGGCAAAGCCATCGTCACTTCGGAAGAGCCCCAGCCATTGGCTTCGCCGGGCATAGGAAAGGCTATCCGATAACCGCGTTCAGGGTCGTAATCGGACAGATGACAGGCGGCATAGCTGCCATTGGTACCCGTTTCGCTGATAAGCACCCAACCGTCTTCGCCCACACGGAACAGACAGGGGAAGGTATAGCCTTGACCAAAGGCCGAGGCTTGCATCAGCGGAGCATCGGGTTGATATTCTTCTTCGTAGCTTGGCTTGGTGCGTTCCCAGCCGGCCATAGCCTCCGATTGCGGGCAGATAAAAGTGGTGGTCTGCTCGGGCAAGCGGAACGAAGTGAATTCCCGGTTGATTATCATGCAAGCGGCCCCGTCGCACTGCGGGAACAGGTAGCGAAAGGCCAGGTCGGTGTCGCTCAAGCGCAGCTGTAGCGTCATGGGACGATGGTCGACATTCTCGCAATGGATGTTCAGTTCGTTGGCCGTGTAATGCACCTGTGAGCATTTGGCGCCGCTCAGCGTATAGGTTTCGTCGATGGAAGAGTTATCGCTCCCCACGATACTCAGCGACGCACTGAAATCGCCCAAGGATGTTTTTAGGCCCAACTGCGATGGTTCCAGCATCTGTTTTCCGCCGCAACTGAGGCTGTACAGCAATTGCCCTTCGCTCAGTTCCACGCTCAGTTGCAATTGTCCGCCGGGCGAGGTCAGGTTATATTTTGTGCCGGCTTGCGTAGCTGCCGCTGCCATGGCAACCCATAAAAAAGCAAGCCCCAGCAAACCTGTCACTTGAATAAGTCTTTTCATATCTCACGATGCTTTTCCGCAAAGTTATCAATTCAGTTTTACACGAGCAAAATCCCAAAAATCACTATGAATTTTGGGATTAGCGAAAATTAGGGCTATTCTTGGCACACAACGCAACAATTTCCAACAAGGCCCACGCCAGATTTCCAGCTGTCTTTTCAACCACCTACGATGTAAAAGACCAACACATCGTCACACCTGACAACTGGCTCGAATTTGTGCGATAACAAACAGCTGCTTATGATCAGACCCCTGTTGATTGTTGCCAGTTTTCTGTTCCTAAT
>CAYRHC010000148.1:0-4496 GCA_964423935.1 uncultured Bacteroidales bacterium
CGGTGCTTGCTGCTGTTCTTGTTGCTGCTGCATTACCATCAACTTTGGCGACAACGGCACTGCCAACGGGGCTACCACAACGTTGGACACTCCTGTGACCAAATAGTGCTATGAACCGCATCACATAGGATTATTGGTTTTTTGCGTCGCCTCCCGTCAGGGAGGCGACCTCTTCGCCCTTCTTTTACCCAACCATGAAAACCACCTTACATGAAAATCACCTTGGAAAACATCGACATCTGGCAATGTCGGGAAGCTGTCTATTGCAAGCGCTGCGACGGACATCTGCTGAAAATTCAAAGCCCACACATCGACAAAGTAACCAAAGTACTGGAGCATCTCAAGCAGGGAGACGACTGGCAGTCTTTCGAGGATGAAGACTTGAGTGTCGAAGAACGGAACGATATTGTCAAGTTTCTGGTACAGAACCAGCTAGCCAGCCACGAATATAGCAACAAGCAGGCACATCAGGCTCACAAGCAGCTAGGTGTCTTTGCCAGCGACGATATTTATAAAGCCTTATGCCAAGAGTTGCGCCCCGAAGGCTTTCTGTTGGATTTCAAGCGCGTTCAGCACTGCGAAGACCTCGATGGGATACAAATGCTCTTGGTTGTCACGCCTGTGTTCGATCATTATCATCTGTTGGAGGATATCTCCAATGCTTGTTACCGTCGACAGCTGCCGCTCCTGTACGCCGAGTTCTCACCAACAGCCTTCAGTTTGGGGCCACTGGTGGAGCCCAGTCTGGGGACTGCGTCACTGGCTTGCTACATGAAACGCAAAGAAGTGAACCTCAGCAAGTTGAATCTGTACAGTGAGTTTATCTGCAGCGAGGACAAAAAGCAGTTACAGCAAGCCGAGGCTAGCCGCTATCCTTACTTCCATATCGGACTGCTACTTTTGCAAACGGAACTGGCATACTATTGGAAATACAAGGGCCAATTGTCTATGCGTCTGATGGACAAGCACATCGTGCTGGATTTCCTGCAATTTCAGTGTGAACAATGCCGTGTGTTGAAAGACCCCACTTCGGAGCTGTTTGCGCAAGCCACCTACACACCCTTCAATGGCTAAGAGCATGCAAAACCTGATTCATCGCACAGCAGGCTTCCTCAACGAAGATGTGCTGAAGATTCCCAACCGGCGTTTCGTACCCGATTGCCTATACCAGCGCGTGGTCAGCGGCAACAACCTGCAACTGCTCGGCTGCCGGCATACCAAGCTGCAAGGCAGTTCCATCGCATTCGATCCGGAACAATGCCTCAAGGCCGCCATGGGAGAATTTGTGGAGCGTTATGCGGCAGCCAACTATCGCAGTGAGGAATGGGCCATTGGCAGCATGGATGGTCTGGGCAACGGCCACCGTTTCCTGCCGCTGGACTGTTACCGCTATTATAACCAAGCGCAATACCAACGCCTGCAGGCTTATGGCATCAAGCCGCTCGATAGAGAGGATATCATTGCCTGGACGCATGCCCGCGATTATCTAAGCGGAGAAACGTACACCGTTCCGGCCTTCAGTATCTACCTGCCTTACGAAAACGACAGATGTCGGGAAGCGACTTTTATGGTGGGTTCCACTTCTACCGGCATTGCCGCCGGTGCCAGCACGCAAGATGCTTTGATATCGGGATTCTGCGAATGTGCCGAACGTCATGCTTTCGCGCAGTTCTGGTATCGGCAGGAACACGTCTCTTACAAGCAGTACACCAGCGCCTTGATTCGCCGTTATTATAAGGGCGACAAGCGCGTGCAGCAACTCTTCGGCAATCCGCACGTGGCCATGAAGGCCTTCGATTTGTCACCTTTTTCTCCCATCGAAACCATGGTGGTCTTCCTGTATTTCACCTACAAGGGAAGGCTGTACCAATCGCTGGGCTGCGCGGCGCGTTTCAGCAAACGGGACGCACTGGTCAAGGCTGCACTGGAGGCTTATCAAGGCGTGGAATATGCTATCAGCTTGATGGACAAACAGCGGCTGCCTGAGAAGATGGACCTTAGCAACATCCACGATTTCGATGCACATTTTCATTTTTACAACCAATACCCAGATTGCCGCAAATCTTCCAAAATTCTTCGCGAGGCGCAAGATTGGGAGCATGGCGATGACAACATATTTCAGGACGAAAAGAAGATCGGACAAAAGTTCTGCATCGAAGACTTGCGTGCCATGGGGTTGTCCTACCTGTTGTACAAAGACATCACGCCCATCGATGTGGCCGCCATTCCCTACCGGGTGCTGCGAGTTGTCACGCCTTCGTGGGCGCTGCTCACGGGTCAGCACGAATGGCCGTTCCTGGGCCAAGTTTTCGGTGAGGACGAAGACCTGTTCCTTACCTATCCTCATCCCTTTCCTTAGCAGAATACACGCCATACGCTAAACACAACATATCTATCTATTAACCCTCAATTATCCTATCATGAAAAAAACAATGAGCTGTATCCTTAGTTTCTGTTGTCTGCTAAGCATCAACCTGTCAGCTCAAGATTACCAGAAGAACATCGACAACGCACTTGTAGAAATCACCCAAAACAAATCGATGGAAAGAATCAATGCTATCGTTAATGAGCTGGAACAAGCTCCTCAAAACCAAGGTCTTATTGTCTATTGGAAAGCCTATGCCAAATACAAACAGGTGATAGCCTATCAAGATTTGCACGGCAACGACAAGGCCACCAAGAAGCTTTGCGCCAAGATTTTGGCTGAAGCCACCAAAGATTTGGAAGCGCTGCAGCAAAAGAATTCCGATGATTATGCACTCTTGTCACTCATCAAAAACTTAAGTGTCAGCTATGCTCCAACGCTGAAGATCCCCGGACTGAGTACGGCTGCCAAGAAAGACGCACAGCTGGCCATCAAAGCCGATACAGCCAATATCCGTGCCTACGTGGCGGCCGGTATTCAGGATTATTACACACCGGCCCTTTACGGCGGCGGCAGCAAGTTCGAGAGTTATTTTCACAAAGCACTGAGTCTGCCGGATCAAACGCAGGACAATCCCTATCTGCCATCCTGGGGACGCGAAGATGCCTATGTATATCTTTTTCTCCATTATTATAAACAGACCCAGTACGACAAAGCCGTTGCTTACATCGTGGAAGCTTTGGAGTATTATCCTCAGTCGCCACGGCTGTTGAACTTATCCGCTCAATTGAAACAGTATGGACTCCTATAACGTTTTGTACAACCAGGCTTTGAGCCCTGCTGCCTTGGATTTTCTGGAGAGCTCGGCCATGACCAGATATAACAGCATGGAAATCGGAGAACGCATCAACAGCATCATGAAATCTCCCTATAACAGCCGTCAGGTTCTTAGTCACAGCCTGGAATTGGGATGCATGGACTATGTGGCACTGGGCGAACAACTCAACGAGCAGACACGTCTTTTGAAGGACATTCAGTTGGGGCGTCGCAGTACGCGCAAATTCAAGGATTTTATAGACTTGAACGACTTGTCGGCATGTCTGGGAAGTGCCTATTTCATTACCGAACGCTTTGAATCCCACTCGCACCATTTGGCAAGAAGAAGCATTGCCTCGGGCGGCGCGCTCTACCCCATAGATTTGTTTTATATTGCCATGAACACCAAGGGGTTGGACAGCGGCGTTTATGCCTACAATCCTCATTACGAAAGGCTTGAAACTTGGCAGGCTTTTGCTTCCAAAGACAAGTTGCTGCGCGAGGTGCAAAAGCTGTTTCCGCCGGAGGTTACAGGCGGTTGGGACATGAAAGCCGTGTCGGGAGGGATGCTTTTCGTGGCCAATTTGCACCGCGTTGCCTGTAAATACGGCGATAGGGGCCTGCGCTTCGCCTTGATGGATGTGGGCAGCATTTGCCAGAACCTGCATTTGTCCGCTTCGTGCTGCGATATGGCTTGCTGCGCCATTGGCGGTTATCTCGACCACGAAGTGAACGCTTTTTTGCAACTGCAAGAGCCTAACGAACAAGTACTGCTCACGATGTTTATCGGGAAATGATATGGCCGGTCTGATTTGGAATCCCGATTTTCTGGTGTTCCGTCGCAAAGAAGGACAAGTGGTGGTACGAAACGACATCGATGGGGCTATGGTGGCACTGTCGCTAGCGGAGTATGACCTCTTGCAGGCTTACAGCCAAAACAACAGTCTGGAACACGTGCGGCACTGCTTGCCCGATGTATTGTTGGAGGAAGACTGTTTCCTGGCGGTCGTTACACGTGCCAAGGAACTGCATCTGCTGCAGGAGACCGAATTGACGGACAGCAAAGGTCGTCGGGGCAAAGGACTGTTGTCGTTGCAGCTTTACTATTTGGGCATGCGTCTTTGTCGTCTGCTCAGCTTTCTGAGCGGGCTCAAGATTCAGGCAGAATGCCGTGGCAATCTGCGTTTTTTCAAAATTCTCTCCATCGACCTCAACGGCACTTGGCTACAAAAGCTGGCTACCAGGCCGATGGTGCAAAAACTCTTCTGGCCGTTCTTGGCTGTTCTGTACCTCAGTTTGCTGCTTACCATTCTCC
>CAYRHC010000149.1:0-4459 GCA_964423935.1 uncultured Bacteroidales bacterium
ACATAACTATAGTTCTACATTATAAACTGGCAATATGACCATCACAGCAGGACCACTATTCTTTTGCGTCTCCCAAAAATCAACCGTGTCTTTCGTCATATCCAAACGTCCTTGTGCAGGCCTTGAATCACGGTTGAGCCATTCTGATACCAAAGCCCGAATATAAGCATTTTTGCTTTTGGATTATTGATTTTAACTACTATTTTTGCGCGATTTTTCATCAAGGTGAAAAATGAACGTTATCAAGCGTGTTAGTAGTGTGATAGTCTGCATGTTACTCTTCTTTTCCTGCGTGAAAGAAGGGAACACGATTTATATCGAAATCGATGAAGATGATGAAGATCGTGATATGGTCTTCTTTGTCTCCAAGAAAGGCTCGCTTGGCGATATCGGCTATGTGGACGCGCTTTACCGAGGAGTGGTGCAAGGAGCCAACACCTGCAATTTGATGCTTTCTCTGGTAGAACTTCCCGCCGATACCCTCAAGACCATCTCCACGCTAGAATATCTGCTCAACTACATGCAGACCGAGAAGCAAGACCGTAATGCTTTGGTAGTCATAGCGAATGATAACCTCGAACCGTTGCTCCATCAATACGAGTCCATTCTTACCAAAGCTCCGAACGTCGATTTCCTGCTTTGCGAGTCTAGCGATACCACCTTGCCCATCTACACGCTGAGAATCCCCCAGTATGGGGTTTATTATCAAGCAGGACGCTTGGTGTGCGAATGTCTTGCCGATGCCGACAGCATACTGATAGTCAGCGCCAATCCGAGCGAATCGAATATTGCCGATATGAGTAAGGGCTTTATGCAAGCCGTAAAAGACTGCGGGTCGAGCGTTTATGTGGAGAATGTCTTTCTGTCTGCAACGGCTGGCGGCTACGACCAAGCCGACTATGTCTACCGGCAGTCTTACGAAATAGACGAGCGCTTCGATATGGTTATTCCGCTTTGTGGAGGTTCGGCCCAGGGATTCTACAGATACAATCGGGAAAATCCGGAGAGCTTCTACACCATAGGGGTCGATACCGATATGCAGCTCTATTCGCCGAGAGTGCCTTTCTCCGTTGTCAAGAAGCTGGACAGCGTTATGTCGGGCTGGATTGAGACCTGGTGGGAAGATGAACCGCAAGCGATGCATCAAGAGTTCGGTCTGAAAGCGGGTGGTACGGAACTGGTTATTGCCGATGCGTTTAAGGATCAGATAGGCGAGCGGGCCGAAAAGTTTTACCAAATGGCGGTAGAGAAGGAGGAAAACTATGAAAATCAATAAAATGATTCTCCTTCTTGCCGTGTTTATGGTCTGCCTCTTTTCCTCCTGTCGCCAGGAAGAAGACACCATAATATACGTTTCGAAAATCAAAACCACCAACTATACCATTGCTGTGGTGCTGCCGCTCTTCCAGACAGGAGAATATCAGTCGCGCTTGGAAAACGTGGTCAGTTATGCCACCACCAATATGCGCAAGGCTCAGAAATATTTGGCCGAACTTGGCGATTCTTTGGCAGTCGATTTGAATATAGAGTGGTACGACGAGGACAACTTGTCGCTGGATTCGCTTGCCGAGGCTTTGGTGGCCCGTGACGACCTTTTGCTTGTTGTGGGCCCGCTTCGCAACGAGAATGTGGATGTGATGGCCGCAACATTCAAGAAGAGCGGAAAAACACTCATTGTCCCTTGTGCCAGCAGCGAGAACATCATCCGTCGCTATTCCGTAACCAAATCGGGCGACCGGGCCGAACAGCCCTTCCTATGGTCGCTCAGCGAAACCGATGTCAGCCAAAGCAAAGCGCTGCTCGCAAAGGCTTGGGAATCGGGAGCCGGCAGTATCGCCCTGCTAACCCCCGATGATGAATACGGTCAGACCTTCTACGAGTGGGTGCCTTTCTTCGCCACCGAAATGGGCATCGAACTCGCAGCCCATGACATTCTTATATACACCGACAACCTTGCGGCCAATGCGGAAACGGCCTTGAAATCGGGCGTGGACTGCATTATCTGTGCGGTGAATTCGGCCAAGGACGCTCAGGTGGTGCTGGAAGCTAAAAACCGACTGGGCGACAAGACTCCGCGTATCCTTTTTACCAACGGAGCGCTGTCCGCATATCTGCTGCAACTTGGCGACTTGGCCGAAGGTGCCGAAGGCATCGCCCCCTATGCCGACCCCTCAACCGGTTTCCAGATAGCTTATGAGGAACGCTACGGATATTCGCCAGCAGGCGCTGAGGCCCAAGTTTACGATGCGCTGTTGCTTTCCGGCATTACGGCCTTTGTCAAGAATCACCTCGAGGCGGATATGAATACGAATGAGATTATCCGACAGATAACTTCCTTGGGCGAAGAACCTTTTGCAATTTGGGACGAACTGGGCATGAGAACGCTTATGACCATGCTCAAGGAAGGCTTGCCTTATGTCAAGCTGGTTGGTGCAAGCGGCCCCCTGCGTTTCGACAGCGAAGCCTGTACAAGTCTGATTCAGAGTACCTATGTACATTGGACTGTCTATAACAACCAGTTTCTTACCCTGGACTACATGAGCGACGACGGCAGCAACCGCACCGCTTCCACGCTGGCCTCCTGGAACTGGAAGGCCAAGATGATGGAGGATATTGAGGACGAGGACAGCCCGGTCCAGTACAAGCCGCTCAACGACCGCTACGCGCTTCTGATTCAAGGTTCCAGCGGCTGGGCGAATTACCGTCATCAGGCCGATGTGCTGAATGTGTATCAGATGTTGCGCAGGCAAGGCTGGGACGACGACCATATTATTCTCATCATCTCGAATGATATTGCCGGTAACGACAACAATATATTTCAAGGACAGGTGAGCGTTTCCACTTACGGAGATAATTTGTACCGAAACGCCCTTGTAGACTATAGCACTGACAGTCTGAGTGTTGCTGATATTCAAGATATTATGCTAGGCCGGAGCAGTGCACACCTCCCAACGGTGCTGAATACCACAGACCAGACCAACGTGCTGGTATTCTGGAGTGGGCACGGATGCCTGGCAGCGACCCATAAGGTGAACGGATTCGTATGGCGTGACAAGGAAGATATTTTTACGGAAGACGCTTTTCGCAGTACGCTCGAGCAGATGTGCGATCAGCAGCGCTATCGCAAGATGCTCTTTTTGCTGGAACCTTGCTATTCTAGAAATATGGCCAGCCAAACACGGCAGATTCCTGGCATTCTTGCCATTGCGAGTGCGAATAGTACCGAGTCGTCCTTTGCCGATTTCCATTCTGCCGAACTGCGAATATGGATGAGCGACCGTTTTTCGAACAACCTCGTGGCTACGCTTTCGGAGAAACCCGACCAGACCTATCGGGAACTCTACGAATACCTTTATACGCATACGCTCGGGTCTCATGTCTATGTGGAGAATTCCTATTGGTTCGGAAACCTCTGCAAGAGCACCCTTGGAGAATTTATCATGGCCAAAGAATAACTTTCTATAGAATCCCTAATTTTCAATGAAAAAATGAAAAAACTGAATTATCTGATTTCGGTCATAGTTGCGTTTGCAGGTATGCTGATGTACACCTCCTGTGAAAAGAACAATGGAGTTGAGCCCGCTGATGACGAGGAAGTCTACTTCGAAATCGACCCTGAAGGAACCATCCAGTGCAGAGCCGACGACGAGGAAATCCTCAATGAAATTTTCGGTGTCGATGGTGCCAATTCTGACGAGGAAATGACGAATCTCCGTGAACAGTATCTTGAGAGTGTCAAAAAAAGAGAAGCTGAGCTGAACGACAAATACGGCGACAACGCCTGCGTTCCGGGCTATATCAGCTACAAATTCTACTACAAGTCCAAGGACCTCGACGGAAGCGACATCACCCTCTCCGGAAGGGTGGCCTGGGGAACTTACTGGCTTCTCAAGTGGAGAAACGCCGACCCTGACAACATCTACCTTCTCGAGCACTACACCATCACCGACAACTCTGAATGCCCTTCCGAAAACGGCAAGACGGATATGTTCCTTGTTACCGGTGACAACCTCCTCATTATGCCTGACTACATCGGCTATGGCATCACCAAGGACAAGCTTCATCCTTATCTCAACCACGACATCGCCGTCCAGAACTCTATGGATGCTTTGGAAGCTGCTGTGGCAGTATGGAAGAAATACGGCAGCGGCGAGATGGAGGACGACTGGAGAATGTATGTTATCGGCGCTTCCCAGGGTGCAAGCAACGCGCTGGCAGTTCACAAGTATTTCGACACCCACGAGGACATTGCCAGCAAGTGGCGCTTCGACTATTCATACTGCTGCTGCGGTGCCTATGACCCGAAGCTTACGATGGAGACCTACTACAAGTGGGGCAAGACCGGTTATGTGGGAGCCATTCCTATGACCATCAAGAGTATGCTTGCCAGCTATCCTGACATCATGAAAGGCTTCACCGAGGACGACTTCTACAGCGAGAAGTATCTGAAGGTCAAGGA